>CAZHWX010000015.1:0-10455 GCA_964536045.1 uncultured Candidatus Saccharibacteria bacterium | reverse complement strand
TAAAAGGAAATCGTTTGTGTTTTGGTGACGCAGATTGTCAGACTTCTTGGTCGGGGATTGTGGCTTCTGGTGGTGGCAATTATTGGGTTAATAGTGGTTCAAATCTTTATCCATCCTCTACTAGTTGGAATGTTGGAGTTGGAACTACCACCCCAACTTCTAAGTTGTATGTGTTGGGTGGAGATTTTACGATATCACCTCTGGGTACTGGATCTTATGGTGCATTAAAAATTGAAAGTCCAAATAGTATATCGGTTAATCTTCAAGCGCTTAGACAAGATACCGGGGCATTTACTAGGGATTTATCATTAAATGCTCGTGGCGGCAATGTTGGTATTGGAACAACAACTCCATCTAATAAGCTAACAATTTCTGATGGAACTTCGGGTGTTGTGCCACTTCAAAGAATAGAAAATTATTCTACCGGTGACGCGTCGCTAACTTTTGGAATTACTGGCATCCAAGCTTATACGATGGGTATAGATAATAGTGACTCTGATAAATTTAAAATTGGTAGTAACTCTGGTGATGTGGGATTGTCTAATTTATTAACAATTACTTCCGGCGGTCTCGTCGGCATCGGCACCACCACTCCAACTACAACTCTCCATGTAGTTTCTGGTGGTGGTAACGCTGCAACTTTTAGTCATGCGATCACCATCGGTTATCCAGCACTGGCCACGGACGCCGCTCGTAAGGATTATGTAGACGCTGCTGTTCTCACTGCTACATCTAGCCAGTACTGGACTCTAAATGGTTCTAATCTTTATCCAAATAACACCACTTACAATATTGGTATTGGTACTACTACGCCAACCATGAATCTTCAGGTAGCTAGCAATTCTGTTTCAGCTGGTGTTAGAAATGGTGTTTCAAATTTAGATTCAACCAACTTTCTTTATATGTGGTCCGGACTTAGCGGGGCGTCTAATGATGCAGCTATAGCCTGGGATTCGGTTGGGGATTTACGGTTTGGCACTGAGTCTGTGGTTGGTACTGGATTTTCGGAAAAGATGAGAATTGAAACTGGTGGTAACGTCGGTATCGGCACCACCACTCCAACTTATAAATTACAAGTAGATAGTGGAGCTAGTGATGACACCTTAAAATTAAATTCAACTCGCAATATAGCAACTCAAGCTCCAGTTTTGATTTATGCCCAAAAAGGAACAAATTCTACAGATAATGATCGGGCTTTAATTGTTTTCAATCACGATAAGCGAGATAACAGTGGGACTATGTCTGCTGGTTTTGGTAGTAGAGTTTTCTCCTCCTCGTCAGCTACTGGTTTGGGCTTGGATTTTGCTACCGGTGGAACAACCTCGCGAATGGTTATTAATCATAACGGCCTAGTTGGTATCGGCACCACCACTCCAGCTACAACTCTCCATGTAGTTTCTGGTGGTGGTAACGCTGCAACTTTTAGTCATGCGATCACCATCGGTTATCCAGCACTGGCCACGGACGCCGCTCGTAAGGATTATGTAGACAATAACTACGCCCCAATCTCTGGAGCTAGTGGAGTGTGGAAATTATCTGGAAATAATCTCTATGCTTCTTCTACTTCTTACAGTGTGGGTATTGGTACCGCAACCCCATCCGAACAATTACACGTTTCTCCAATTGGCCAAGCTTCTTCTACGCGCAGAGCAGTACGTATTGGTAGTTCTTACAATCTTAATATTCAAAATTATATAAATCCGAACGCGGATTCTGCAATATTCCAAAATGCATATATTGATGGTGGAACAGATGGTCAAGCTTCTTATAAGTGGACCACTTCACACGCTACATATGGTTCGCGCGGTATAAATATGAGTTTTGTAGATGGCATAACTTTTTATGCTGATAACGCTAGATCAACCACTACTCAGGCCTTCACTCCTACCGAACGAATGAGAATTACCAATTCTGGTAATGTCGGTATTGGTACCACATCACCTTCTGGAGCGTTGGATGTTGTTGGAACTTCTATCTTGGGTTCGACCCGCTTTGTTAATGCTGGTGGTATAAACTATATCCAAAGTGGTTCTACAACTAGAGCTACAGATAGTTGGTTACCTCTTTATTTTGGTAATTATGGAACTACCGCGACTATTAAAATGGTTATAGATAGTAGTGGAAATGTTGGTGTGGGAACAACAACTCCGGGAGCCAAACTCCACCTTCAAGGTACTGAGGGGGCGGCTACAAATTCCGGTACGCCAAATGGAATAAGTTGGGTGGGTTCTCCAACAACAAATATTATTTTAGCTGCTGGTGTAAATGGAACCGGAGGTACGCACTCTTGGCTTCAATCTCAAAATAGAATCTCAGCAACTTTTTATCCTTTAGCTTTAAATCCACTTGGTGGCAACGTCGGTATCGGCACCACCACCCCAGTTACCGCTCTACATGTAGTAGGATCTGGTAATGCTGCCACCTTCAGTGGACCCATCACCATCGGTTATCCCGCACTTCCTACCGATGCTATGCGTAAGGACTATGCAGATGCATATTATGCTCCCATCACTGGAGCCAGTGGTATTTGGAAACTATCCGGAAATAATCTCTATGCTTCTTCTACTTCTTATAATGTTGGTATTGGACTTACCAATCCGGCTGCACCACTCAATGTTTATGCCACATCTTCTTTAGCTACCTCTACCGAAACAATTCGTTTGAGTGCGCCTCAAAATTACACCGCTGGTTTTGGACCAAAACTTTCTTTCTGGAATGGAACTTCTGAGCAATTAGCATTGATAAGTGGTGTAGTTCAAACAACTTCTAATGGAAACTTTGGTAGTTTACATTTTGGTACGCGCACGACTGATGTATTAGGGGTTCAAACTAAGATGTCTATCTTAGCTAATGGTAGTGTGGGCGTTGGCACCACCACCCCAGCTAATCGTTTGTCGGTAGTTGGCGGAAATATATCTATACAACCAAGTCAGGTTATTGGTTCTGGTTTAACTTTTGATAGCCCGACCTCTGCCGCCTCTTCTTCTATAGAGCTTTATAATTCTTCAACTGGAGATTTAACTATTCGGACGGGATACACCAATGGAGATATTCTTTTGATGCCTAGACAATATGTTGGTATTGGTACTACCACTCCAAGCGCCCAACTTCACGTAATATCATCTGGTGCTCCAACTGCCATTTTCAGTCATCCGATAACTGTTGGTTATCCAGCACTGGCCACGGACGCCGCTCGTAAGGATTATGTAGACGCCGCAATTAGCTCTGGTTCGCCAACGGCCTATGCTACGAGCTCTGGGGCTTGTGATGTAGATGCAACTTGCGAAATGCAAAATGCTGATTTAGGTGGCACCGGAAATATAACGGGAGTTAATAAATTAACGGTTACTACTATTGACCCTTTATACCAAATTAAGGGTAAGAAATATTCTACTTATGCCTCAGCTATTGTCGGTGGAGTAAAGGAAGAATATGTGGGCAGGGAAGAGATGAAGCGAGTAGCAAGTGGTAAGTGGCAGGCGGTTATTGATTTTAGCCAAATAAAAGATGGTTCTGATCTTTGGGTCTGGCGCCATGCTGTAGATTTTTCTGAAAACAGTGTAGAGGTTTTGGTAACTCCTATTGGCGTCCCAGTTCCAGTGGCCTACGAAATTAAGGGGGATAAAATAATTTTTTCCGCCTCTTCAGGCACAGTTAATTCTAAGTTGTCGGCTATAAATTTCAGCTATCGTTTAATTGGTAAGCGTTTAGATTGGGCGGAGTGGCCAACCTATGCGAAGGATCAATCTGAAAAACCAGGACTTATATACGAAAACTATATAAAAGGATTTTTAGTTAAATAAAGATTTGCTATAATTAAATCAAAGGTTAATCTAAAAAATACAAATGGAAAATCAAACAAAAAATATTAGTTGGATGGTTGGTGGAGTAATAGTTGCGGCAGCCGTAGTTTATTTGGTAGTAGGTGGGGATGTAACTATCCCAAGTTCCACACCAAAAGTTGAAGGTACCAAGACTGAACAAGGAACCGTAGTAGTTCCGGGTACTAATGCGATTTCGGACAGCGGTGTAGTAGTTAATCAAGATGGGATAGAGGTTAAATCGGACGCAGCTTATGGTTCCGCAGAAGCACCAAAAGCATCTGCTTTGGTAGATAAAGAAGCCTTACCGGATTCAGTGGTAAAATTAGAACAAATTGAGGGTGGTTTTTCCCCAGCGGAAATTACTGTTAAGGCCGGACGGGGAGTAGTGCTTTCGGTAACTGGTGGAAGTGGCTGTAGTTTTCGCTTTATGGACCCAGCTCTAGGCGCAATTGGAATTGGAGTTGGCCCTGGTGAAACTCGGGTGGTACCTTTTAATGCCCCAGATAAAAAAGGAGAGTATAAATTCTTCTGTGATATCCCGGGTTATGAGGCTCGCGGTTGGATCGGCAAAATGATAGTGGAATAAGAAATTTTGTAGATTTTCCTAACCCTCTTTAACCGCGTGTTGAGGAGGGTTTTCTTATGAAATTAGAAAAAATAAAACATTACTCCAGAGGTGACCACCACCCATTAAAGTTGGCGGTAATTGGTTTTGTTGGTGCATTTTTATTTGTGATTGGTGGTTTTTTACTTCGATCTTGGTTGGATATAGAAATAGAACAAAAGGTAGATGAAGCAATTAAGAAAAACTATTCGGTAGGTTTAGAAAAACAAGAAGTTAATTCTAATTTACCAACAGAGGAGCCTGTTTTAGATTCTATTAAACAAGATGCTCCCACAATAAAAGATAGTTTTATTAATGGTAGCTTTTCCGATACTTTTTCTGGCTTGGGTTGGTTAGCGGGTTTAAGTATTAATCAGGATCGCTATACTACCGGACTTACTCCATTTTTAAACATTGATTTAAAACCTTTAAAAAACCCACCAGTTTTTCCGGATGGGGCTCTTATTTGCCCACAGGGATTTTGCGTGTCGGAATCTAATGGGAATATTTATGCGGGTGGTGAAAAAATAAATTTACCGAGTTTTACTGGTACATTAGAAAATTTAGACGTTTTCCCCTTAAAAGATAAATGGATTTTGGGCATTACTAGTAAAAGTAATAATTTATTTAGTGGTTGGATCTATCTATTTGATGGAAAAAGTTTTAACTCGGTTATGCCTAGTAATAAGCCTATTTTTGAAAGTCGTTATAGTGGTCGCTTTGCTTTTGCTGGAATCTCCAGTCATTGGCTTTCTGTGTATGGGTCTTATGAGGGTAAAGCCTGGGAGTTTTCTAATGATGGATTAAGGGATTTGTCCCATCTTTTAAATTCTAGGGTTATGCGGGGAGGTTTTACTCCAAGAATTTTATCTTTAAATTCTGATTGGTTTATTGCTAATTCGTCTGGTGGTTTTCCATTTCTTAAATTTTTTAGCAGTGGATCGGAGGTTGTTGGTTCCTTAGATTTAACTGATTTAATAGATGAAAAGTTTTCTGAGGACCTTCGTAATTTAAAAGCGGTAGAACTTGGAGAAAAAATTCTTTTAGAGTTAACGGGTCCTTCTGGAGTATCTAATTGGTTTGAGCTTTCCGATCGAGGTTTTTCATATCCAGAAAAATTAGAGATTACCTCTAGTAATTTACGTATTAATCAACCTCAAAATATGGCTCGAGCGAGAATATCGGAAATAAAAATTTACCCAGAAAATATCCAACCTACGTTTTTCTTGGCTAATTCTAATGGGACTTGGCAAAGTGTTAGGGTTGGGGAGTGGGTTTATTTTCCTAAGGATGGTAAAGAATTGTATTGGCGAGCGGATTTATCAGACATAAAAAAACCATTTTTCTTTGATTTAATAAAAATTGAATATGGTCTCAATCCTTAGGTTTTCTATTCTGTTATAATTAATTAAATGCGAAGACTTTATCTGGCCTCTATTCCTGTCTTTGTCTCTTTTTTATTTGTAGGCCCAGTTTTTGGTCAGGCTTTAAACCAAATTCAATTTAATTCTGGAAGTCAGATAGAGATAGTTGGCACCTCTGCTAGTTCTACTTTTGAAATTTCTACTCAGCCAACGAATGGCGGAGCAATTCATATATATGCACGTTCTAGTGGAACTGGAATATATGTAGCCTCTTCTACTAATTATGTGGGTATTGGAACCACTAATCCACAATATACTTTAGATATAGGGGGTGGTGTTGGAAATTTTGGAGACGTTATTTCCGGATCTTTTTCTACAGGAGCACATGGCCCAATTCTTACATCTGGAGATGGATATATACAGGTTGGAGATATTAATTTTAGTGGTTATCCAATAATTGTAAGGGGAAATACATCTAGTATGGAGATAAACGATACTGGTGTGCATTTTGTGGGTAGGGGAAATTTTGATCAAGCTGTTACAGTCGGCTATCCCGCAGTGTCTACCGACGCTATGCGTAAAGATTATGCAGATGCATACTACGCTCCGATCTCGGGAGCTAGTGGTATTTGGAAATTATCTGGTAGTAATATTTCCGCTTCTTCTACTTCTTATAATGTGGCTATCGGTACAAGTACCCCTGCTGGAAAATTACACGTGTATGGTTTTGGTTATTCGGATCAAAATGCTGGTGCGGATAGTGTAACTAATCCAACTACTACCACAGCAGGAGGAATTGTTTTAGATGGAAATTATTCCAACGGTTTTTATCGGACTCGTTTAGTAAAAATAGATCGCGGAGGTAATCTCCCTTTATATGTTCAGGATTCGTATGGTTCTACCGCATTTAACAATGTAGCTCGTTTTGGAAGTCATTCTTATTCCACTAATAAATTTGAGGTTTTTGGTAATACCGCCATTTCTGGAAGTTTAGGTGTTGGAACAACCGCTCCCAGCTCACTTTTACATTTAGCTAATAGTACGCCAATAGCCCGCTTACAAGATAACGCTAACGCTTCCTCTACTACCGCCGTAGATGGTTATATTTTATTTACTGATTCCGCTAATTCTCAATATGGATATATTGGGGATGGCTCTACTGGCACTAATAATATTGATATATATGGTGGCACTACCCACGGAGTATCTTTGTTTGGTGGAGGAAATAGAGGTTTAACTGTTAATACTTCAGGCAATGTGGGTATCGGTACCACCACCTTTACTGGTAAACTTACCGCTTCCACAGAGGGTTCTTGGAATTTAGCGAATACTTACCCTTTTCAATTTATAAATTTGGATGGTGCGGGAAATGAAGGGGATGGACTTTTGGTTAGGGGTGGAGCTTTAAGTGCAAATAGTAATATTTTTACCGTTCAAGATTTCAACGGGGCAAACGTATTTAATATTAATGGAGCTGGCGCGCCTAGTTTTACCAGTGCTGTTACTGTTGGTTATCCATCGGTTGCCACCGATGCCATGCGTAAAGATTATGCAGATGCATACTACGCCCCAATCTCTGGAGGTAGTGGGGTATGGAAATTATCTACTAATAATTTATATACCTCTTCCACCGCTTATAAGGTTGGTATTGGTTTGTCTGCTCCAACTTCTTCTTTAACTATTTCCAATGCGGAGTCTGCTGCTGCGGATTTTATAACTCCGGTGGAGATTCGGCGTTCTTGGGGTTCAGGTAGTGCAACTCCTAGACAAACTGGCTTAATCTTTACTGATTCTAACAGTGTGGGTGGAGGAGTTTTTGCGGTTCGTACTAATTCTTCGGCTAACTATCGAAGTGATTTAGCCTTCTTCACTAATGGCGGATCTTCTAATATGCTTCCGAGTTCTGCTTTGGGGGAGAGAATGAGAATTGATTATTTGGGTAATGTTGGCATTGGAACCACTGACCCCGCAGGTTATAAATTAAATGTTAACGGTGACTTAAAAGTAAAAAACAATGGAATATTTGGCACAGAAGAAGAAGGTGGTGGTAGTATATCTATTTTAGATATGTCGGCTGGTGGTACTTATTATTCAATTGCAGGTGACCCCGATGTAAATTATTCTGGCTTGTTCATATCCGCACCAGGAAACAATGTTGCCAGATTTAGTACAACTGAAATAAATTTATTCAAAGGGGTAGCAATTGGTGAAAATTATTTTACAAATTCGGCTCCAGCCAACGGATTAATAATAGAGGGCAACGTCGGCATCGGCACCACCACTCCATCTGCCCCTCTCCATGTGGTATCGTCCGGCGCTCCTGCTGCTATATTTAGTAATGCAATAACTGTCGGTTATCCCGCACTTCCTACCGATGCGGCTCGTAAAGACTATGTAGATAATAATTTTGCTCTCTCCTCAGGTGTAAGTGGAGTATGGAAATTATCCGGAAATAATCTCTATACTTCCTCTACTTCATATAATGTTGGTATTGGAACTACAACTCCAATTGGCAGTGCTCATTTTTGGAGTACTTCTGGGGATGAGATTGTCTATATAGAAGCCGATGCAGATAACGACGCAGAAGATGATAATCCTGCTTTAATTCTTAGACAGGATGGAAATTTGGTGAACGGTCTATTTGGCATAATGGGTTCCACTGCTCAATATACTGGTGCGTTATCTAATACTATTTTTATAGAAGCTAAGGACAGTGGTAGCTCGGCAGCAATCCAGTTTGTAACTGGTGGAACTACAATTGGGGGAACAAATGGTACGGCTAGAATGACCATTGCTCAGGCGGGAAATATTGGTATCGGTACCACCACCCCTAGCACTAAACTTCATTTATATTCAGCAACGTCTGGCGAAACAGCTCTAACTACCGGAATTAGAATAGAAAACGATGGCGCTTCTAATTCTGAAGCAGCGGTCTCCTTCTTTACTGATCAAACGGGTTCTAGTGGTTGGATTACAGGTATAAATAATGATAATGATTATACAATTGCATACGGAACTGCTTTTTCTGATGCTAATACTAAGTTCAAAATTTTAGATAGTGGTAATGTCGGCATCGGCACAACCACTCCATTAGTAACCCTTAAGGTTCAGGGTCAAATACACGCATTAACCTCTGCTAGTGCTAATTTAAACTCCTCTTCTTATGAGGTGGCTGGTAATAATTTTGGTGGTAACACTTATTATGCTTACAATTCTTTGTGTGCTGGTAACTCAAGTCATGACTGTGTAGGCTCGGGTGGTGTGACTATTAGTGCTGCCGGTTTAGTCGGAACCCCCACAATTGCAATAAATAGTTCTGGCAATAGCTACTTTAGTGGTGCTGGAAATCTAGGTGTTGGCACCACCACTCCATCTGCCTCTCTCCATGTGGTATCGTCCGGCGCTCCTGCTGCTATATTTAGTAATGCAATAACTGTCGGTTATCCCGCACTTCCTACCGATGCTATGCGTAAGGACTACGCGGATGCATATTACGCTCCAATTGGTGGAGCTAGTGGTATTTGGAAATTATCCGGAAATAATCTCTACGCTTCCTCAACTTCCTATAATGTCGGTATCGGCACCGCAGCTCCAGCTACAAAATTAGATGTTAATGGCACAGAAACAACTAACCGAATATCTCAAACCGCTTCCGGTAGTACATACACCGAGCTTGCTACAAGATCGTGGGGTGGAAATAACGCTATTTTCTTTGGTGCATATGCAACTTCCAGTTATGCAAATGGAGATTTTTTATATACCGGAAATACCAAGCATAAATATGCAGCCTCAGCCTTTGGTTCCGCAGACCATAGAGCTAAAGCTATAATTACGGATCATTCTGGTATTGGATTATATATTAGTGGTGTTTCAGGCGGGGCGGGTCAAGATGTTACTTGGAACCAAGAATTTTTAGTTACGCCAAGTAATGTGTATATACCTACAAACAATGTTGGAATAGGGGAAGTCTCCCCAGGCTCTAAGCTTTCCGTATCTGGTGGAGCTACCATAGGAGCCACTTATGATACCACCGCCGCTCCAACCAATGGATTATTAGTAGAAGGTCTTGTTGGTATTGGCACTAATAGTCCGGGCGCCTATAAATTAAATGTTCAGGCTGGGGCCGCTCAAACGTTAATAGAAAGTACCTCAGATGCTCAGTTGGTTCTTAAGAGTGGTGATGCTTGGACGGGTATTTTATTTGATGATTCAGGAGCGACTAATGATTACATTTGGTACAACGGTGCGAATGGAACATTTGCTGTTGGTGGTGGCGGTGCAAGTGTAGCGGGTAAAAAATTACACGTAGATGGTGGTATGACGATTGGTGCTAACTATGATGCAACCGTAATGGGCACTAACGGTTTAAGTGTGGAAGGAAATTTGAGTGTGGGTGGAACTTTTAGTCCAGCCAGCATCTCCACCGCTTCTGGTACATTTAGTTCCGCCGCTAACCCCGGCCCAGTAGTTAGTATCACCAACACGCTTGATAGTGGAAGTGGCAATGTTAACTATTATGCCTTAAATGTTACTGGTTCTACTGCAACGTTTAGTAATGGAAGTGTGGTTCCCAGCACCGCAGTTTATGCAGTTGGTGGTAATACCGCAAACGCTTTACATAGAAGTTATGCACTTCAGGCTCTTGCTGGTTCTGGTGCTGGAT
>CAZHWX010000014.1:0-11064 GCA_964536045.1 uncultured Candidatus Saccharibacteria bacterium | reverse complement strand
TTTTATCTACTCCGATTCACCATCATTTTGAAGCAATTGGTTGGCCGGAAACCAGGGTTACCATGCGGTTTTGGATTGTAAATGGAGTAACCTCAGCCTTAGGTCTTGCTTTATATTTCCTAGCGAGATTCGCTTAGTTCTTATTTATAAAAATGTCAGCATTACTTATTAAAGGTGGTTTGATTTGCGATGGCACTGGATCGGAGCCAAAAAATGCAGACATTCTTTTAGAGGGTGGACGAGTGGCAAAGATAGCTGCTGGAATTAATGCACCAAGAGCGGAAAAAATAGACGCGGTAGGAAAAATAATAGTTCCGGGATTTGTTCGTTTTGTAACGGAAGATTCTACTCCAGAATTATTAACTCATCGTTTACAAAATCGAGCCAGGTTAGCGGGAGTAACCACTCAAATTGTAGGAGCTGGAGGATATTCGGAAACAGTGTTGTCGGGACCACACAACAAACAAGCTCATATTTGGTCTGGGGTAAAAGATTTTTTAAATTTTTTCCGTCATCGTTCTGCCACTAATTTAGGAGTAATGGTGGGTTGGCAAACGGTTCGTCATTTATCTCAAATAAAACAAGACGAAAGAGATTTAAGCGATAAAGAATTAGCGGCTGGAATAAATATTTTAAAAGAAGCTTTAAAAGAAGGGGCTCTAGGTGTATCAGTTTCTTTTTTAAAACCTCTGCCATTTTTGGAATTAAAAGAAGTTTTTCAGGTGGTGGCAGAAACGGGTAGGCTTTTTGCTTTTCGTTTACCTCCGACTATCTCTCAAGCGGCAGGGCGATTAATGGATTTAGCGGGAGAGGTGGCGGGGAATGCAGAGAATATTTTGGTTAAGGGTTTTACTTCACGTCCACGAGATGTAGAAGAGTGTTCGGCGTTTGCTAATTATTTAAAAGATTTGTCGGGTGAGAGTCGATCACATTTTGATATGGTGCCATTTGGTAATCGAATCGTGCCGGTAGAAGAAATTTTACCACCAGGTCGCCGACAAAATTTAGACGTTTTAACCAAGAGTTTAGAAGAATTTAAAATTTTTAATTATTCTGTGTTTAAGGTTGCTGATCCCGCTTTAAAGTTTTTAGAAGGAAAGAAAATTTCTGATTTAGCAGAAAATAGAGGCGAAACTTTTGGTCGAGCGTTGGCTGAAATTATTCGTTTAACTAAGGGTAAATTAGATTTGTTAGCTAGCTTTGGGGATGTAGAAACTTTGCGTAATCTAGCGGCAGATCCGCACGCTATTTTAGATCCAGAGTGGGGTGAGGGTGAGAGATTAGCTAGTTGGTTAAAAGAGGTGTATGAGCAGAGTCCTCTTAATTTTAGTCAGGCAATTCGTAAGCTTTCTTTGATGCCAGCAGAAAAAGCCGGACTTATGAGACGTGGTGCATTAAAAGCTGGTTGGGCTGGAGATGTGTGCGTTTTAGAAAATTTTAAACCAACTGAAACCATTGTGAATGGAATGAGAATTTTGGAAGACAATCGGCATTTACCTGGAGAAACTTTAACTTTTAATAATCGATGAAGTGGTTAACCAATAAAGGTACTCCGGATATTGTTTTTGTTTCTTTACTTGGAATTTTAACTATTTTTGGTTTGGTGATGTTAACCAGTGCTTCTTCGGATTTGGGTTTTCGACAATTTGCAGATAGTTATTACTATTTGAATCATCAATTGGTGAATGGTTTACTGGTTGGTTTTTTTGCTTTTATGGTCGGTTACACAATGTATTACAAGGCGTGGGAGAAGATGGCTTTGCCACTTTTAATCTTGAGTATTGTGTTATTAATTTCGGTTTTTACTCCACTTGGTATAAACGAAAAGGGTAGCGAACGCTGGGTAAATTTAGGAGCTTTTAGTTTTCAACCGGGTGAGGTTTTAAAGTTTACCTTCTTTGTTTATTTAGCGGCTTGGGCTGCCAAGAGTCAGGCTAGGAGTAAAAGTTTTTGGGGTGGATTTGTTCCTCTACTTTTAGTGTTGGGAGTAGTAATGGGTTTACTTTTTGCTCAGCCCGCTACCACTATCGCAGTTTTAATTTGTTTAGCGGCTATTTTTACGTATTTTACGGCGGGGGCACCAATTAAATATTTGGGAGTGGTCGGTCTTTTAGCCACTGCCGCGGTAGTTATATTGGTAATGATTACTCCATATCGTATGGATCGTATAAAAACATTTATAAATCCGGGGGAAGTAGATGAATTAGGAATTGGATATCAAATAGATAAAGCTAAAACCGCAATTGGTACTGGAGGAATTTTTGGAGTGGGTTACGGGCAATCTACGGGTAAGTTTCGTTTGCCAGAACAAATTGGTGACTCTATTTTTGCGGTAATTGCAGAAGAGTTGGGTTTTGTGGGAAGTATTACTTTTTTATTGGTCTACGCTTCATTTATTTGGCGAGGGTTAAGAATTGCTAGACGTGCTCCCGATCATTTTGGTCGGTTATTAGCTACTGGGTTTATGTCGATTTTAGCGATTCAAGCTTTTGTAAATATTGGGGCCATTTCGGGGCTTATTCCTTTAACTGGAATGCCCTTACCATTTGTGAGTTATGGAGGAACGGCACTCGCTATATTTTTGGCAATGGGTGGGGTAGTAGCAAATATATCTAGATATAGGAGATAATAAGAATATAAATGAAAAGAATTTTATTAACGGGTGGGGGAACTGGTGGGCATTGGTATCCACTACTATCCGTAGCAGACGAAATAAGAAAAATAAATCCACAGGTGGAAATTATTTATGCGGGACCACGTGGTTCACACCGAGTGATATTTGAAGAAAAAAATATAACTTGCTACACGATTGCGGGTAGTAAAATTAGGCGGTATGCAGCTCTAGGAAATTTATTAGATATTCCTAAATTCTTTTGGTCTATCCTTCAGGCGTGGTGGAGACTTTATTGGCTAATGCCAGATGCGGTATTTTCTAAAGGTGGACCGGGATCTTTTCCGGTAGTGTTAGCGGCCAAATTTTATTTTATTCCGGTTTTAATGCACGAATCGGATTCAGCTCCTAGTTTAAATTCTAGATTGGCTGCACCACTCGCCAAACGAATCGCTATTTCTTTTACTTCGGCTGCCGATTATTTTCCAAAAAATAAAACCGCGTTTACCGGTAATCCGGTACGAAGTGATTTATTTAAAGTTTTGCCAGAAGCTAAATCTGCTAAACATCAGTTAGGTTTTGATATGGAGAAGCCTTTGATTTTAGTTTTGGGCGGCTCTCAGGGTTCGGTTAGAATAAATGAATTTATTGCCGATCTAGCTCCACAACTTACTAAGTTAGCTCAAGTTTTTCATCAGACTGGGGAAAATAATTTAAAACTTGTTTTGAAATCAATTGGAGAACTACCAGTTGGTTATAAAGTGGAGGGCTATTTAGATTTGACTCATATGCAGTTGGCGCTTTCAGCGGCGGATTTAGTAATTTCTCGTGCGGGAGCTGGGGCAATTTATGAGATTGCGGCTTTTCACAAGCCATCTATTCTTTTGCCACTTAGTGACGCAGCTAATGACCATCAACGAAAAAATGCTTACGAATATGCTTCGACTGGGGCGGCAGAAGTTTTGGAAGAATCTAATTTGGTAGAACATTTATTTTTAAATTCGGTGGAGAGATTGATTACCGATAAGGAAAAATTAAGAGTAATGGGGGAGAGTGCTAAAAGTTTTTATAAACCAGGGGCGGCAACGGTTTTAGCTAAAGAGCTTTTAAGTTTGGCGGGTTAAATTGACACAATATTTATAAGGTGTAATTTTGGTTTTAGTTCATTGTATTTTCTATTTCCAATAACTTATAAGGAGGAATTATGTTGGTCACCGCATCTTTGGCAGCAATTGATTCCGGCGGCATATTTCTGGTTCAAAACGAAGAGGGTTTCTGGACCTTGCCGGGTGGAAAAAAGAAACTTGGAGAAACCGAGAGGTTGGCATTACAAAGAGAACTTTCGGAAGAGCTAGCCCACGCTAACTACACGATTGGATCTTTTTGGAATAAGGTGGAGTCAATTACACCAACTTCCAAGCAGCAGGTGGAGGTTCATGTTTTTCTGGGTTCTATCTCCGGTGATGTTTCTCCGACAGCAGAGGTGAGGGCTTCGGGTTGGTTTTCTCCAGAGCAGTTGGAACAGTTCAAAATTTCTCCACCAACCCGAGAAGTTTTGAACAAATTGATGAGTGAGGGTCGGTTATAAAATAAAAAACCACGGATTAATCCGTGGTTTTATTATTATTGTTAAAAAATGGTTTATGAATTGTATCTTGGTTAATTTCCATACTTTCATGAGAGTGGAAATAAACCACAAAATCTTTCTTGTATAAATCAGCAAGGAGATAGATCAGTATGGTCTTCATGGTTTGTTGGCAGGTATATTTTTTCCTACCTTCAACTTCCAATTTTTCTAAGGTTTCATTCTCCGTAACCACGATCCCTGCTTGGTTTAAAGGCATAAGAAAATATATTTCTCCGCCAGCCAATGCCTCCATTCCTTCTTCTACAAGTTCGGAATAGGCCAATATATCAAGGGTAACGGATGAGAGTGCCGAAACTTTATTAAATAATTTGTCATATATTATTTCCCACAGCTTAGGGTTTTCGACAAATTCTCTCCAGATAGATGGACGAAGTTGTTTATTTCCATTGATTTGTTTCCACAAAGCAATTATTTCCCTTTTGTTGGTGGAATAAAGTAGTCGACAAATTGAGTGTTTTAATTGCCAAAGAGTTGCGGGGTTTTTAAATTTGTTGGAAGCTGGACCCAAAATATTGGGAATAGTTTGTTGAGAATTCATAAGCTAAACTCCTCTTTTATATTTAATTATTAATTTTTTCTATCTGTAAAATATATATATAATCCAATTTTGTCAAATATACTCTAAAATAGTGAAAAATAGGGGAAAATCAGCTATCCTTAGGATATGAATATACGGGTCAGGTTCGCACCTTCACCAACGGGTTGGATAAGCTTCGGAAACGCCCGAACAGCCCTCTATAACTGGCTTTTTGCCCGGCATATGGGTGGTAAATTCCTAGTTCGGATTGAAGATACGGATAAGGAGCGATCTAAGCCAGAATTTGAGGTGGATTTACTAGAAAATCTTAAATGGTTAGGTCTAAATTGGGATGAGGATATAATCCGCCAATCGGAACGCATTCCGGTGTATCGCGAATATTTAGAAAAACTTTTACACAGTCACCAAGCTTATTGGTGTTTTTGCACGGAAGAAAAATTGGAGGCCGAACGAGAGAGTCAGTTAGCGGCTGGTCAGCCTCAGATTTATAGTGGAACCTGCCGGGGAATTTCGGAAAAAGAAGTTGCCGAAAGAATTAGTCGTGGTGAACGAGCGGTAATTCGTTTTAAAACTCCCGAATCCAAACACGTATTTGAAGACTTAGTGCGCGGTAAGGTGGAATTTGATTCCGCCCAATTCGGCGATACGGTAATTGCTAAAAGTTTAAATGAGCCACTTTATAATTTTGCGGTGGTGGTAGACGACGAGTATCAAAAAATAACTCATGTGATTCGAGGCGAAGATCATTTATCTAATACGCCAAAACAAATGGCAATTGCCGAAGCTTTAGGATTTAAAGTTCCACGATATGCCCATTTACCATTAATGTTAGGGCCGGATAAAAAGAAACTTTCTAAAAGATATTTAGCGGCTGGCTTAAGAGAATATCGCGCACAAGGTTATGTGCCGGAGGCGATTATAAATTTCTTAGTGTTATTAGGTTGGCATCCAGTAGAAGACCGAGAAGTTTTAACTTCTAGTGAATTAATTAAAGAGTTTAGTTTAGAGCGAACTCAAAAAGCTGGAGCTATTTTTAATCCGGAAAAATTAGATTGGTTTAATACGCACTATCTACGTAATATGCCGGC
Source organism: uncultured Candidatus Saccharibacteria bacterium (assembly GCA_964536045.1). Classification (GTDB taxonomy): domain Bacteria; phylum Patescibacteriota; class Minisyncoccia; order UBA6257; family GWB1-50-10; genus CAZHWX01. The sequence continues at coordinate 5,179 of CAZHWX010000014.1, read as the reverse complement.
CGATGATTTTATTAAAATTTCTAAAAATTTTTGGCCAACTGATTGGACGGAAAATATTTTAAGAAAAGCAATGCCTTTAGTTCGAGACCGTTTAAAGAAACTTTCGGATCTGCCGGAGTCTGGAAATTTGTTTTTTAAATTGGCGGATTATGAGGGTAAGCTTTTAGTTTGGAAAAAAGCAGACGAAGCTTCGGCAAAAAATTCTTTAGAATTATTGATTAAGGGATTAGAAAATATAGGGGAAGAAAAATTTGGATCAGAGGCAAAAACTGTAATCGATGGTTTAGCAGAAAAATTTGGGCGGGGAGAGGTGTTTTGGCCATTACGGGTGGCCTTATCTGGTCAGGAAAACTCTCCGGGTCCTTTAGAAATATTGGAGGTTTTGGGTAAAACTGAGAGTCTAAACCGCTTAGGGATAGCTCTTAAAAAACTCGCTTAAACATGCGTTTTATAGCTCCTTTGGTCCTATTATCATTTTTGTTATCTTTTGTGCCGGTAGCAAATGCTACGGAGGCATTAGAAAAACAGATCCAAGAAAAGAGTAAGGTTTTGGAGCAAATTGAATTACAAAAACAAGTTTTAGAAAAAGGCCTAGAACAAATTTCTACCCAAGGCACTTCGTTAAAAACGGAAATAAAAAAAATAGACACCAACTTAAATCAGTTGGAATTATCTACTAAACAAAGCGGAGTTAAAATTGAACAGCTTGGTTTAGAGCTTCAGAATTTAAACAGTGAATTAGCCAATGCGCGCAAAAGCATTTCTTTAAAGAAGGAAGCAATTAAAGATTTAATGCGGGAAATGCAAAAGCGTGGAGAAGATGATATTTTGCAAATTATTTTAAAAAATAAAACTTTGAGTGAAAACGTAACAGAATTACAAGAAATTAAAACAATTTCTTTTAAACTAAACGAAGGTATTTTGGAATTAGAAAACTTACAACAAGAAATTGTAGATCATCAGAACAATATTGTGTCGGTAAAGAAAAACAAGGAAGTAGAATATGTGACCTTGAGTGCGCGTAAATCTATTATCGCGGAAGAAAAACAGGAGAAGCAAAAAATTCTTACTCAAACCAAACAACAAGAAAAACTTTTTCAAGAACAACTTTCTGTATTAGAACAATTACAAAGTGATATTGCGGAAGAGGTAGAACGTACACAATTTTTATTACAACAGGGGATAGATGAAAGTCTTTTGCCGACTCTTAAGATGACCTCTCCGGTACCGGGAGCTAGATTAACTCAGGAATATGGGGAAACCGCTTTTGCTAAAAAGGCTTATAAGGGTCACTTTCATAATGGAATAGATTTTGGTGCACCAATTGGTACGCCGGTTTTAGCCTCGGAATCGGGTCGAGTTATTAGTGTGGGTGATCAAGATAAATTTTGTCGTAAGGGTGCTTATGGAAAATATGTAATGATAAAACATCCAAATGGTTTAACTACTTTGTATGCTCACTTATCAAAATATATTGTAAAAGAAGGGGACAAAATAGAACGTGGACAGGTGATTGGTTATATTGGAAAAACTGGCTACGCTACTGGCCCACACCTTCATTTTACGGTGTTTGCGACCCAGACTATCCCTAAGGCCAGCCCTGGATATAAGGAAGGTACTCAGCCATCTAGGTCCTGTGGGCCGATGCCTATCGGTGGTCCATTAAATCCGCTAAAATATTTATAAATCTAGTTAGTTTAGTAATAAAGGCCGAAAATTTTTAAAAATAATTTTAAAAAAATAAATTAAAAAATAAAAAGTGAAAAATATTTTTTTATTTGGAATTCTTTTTTTATTTTTAGGTTTAATCGGAATTCAATCAGTTCAGGCTCAGGAATTGAATATCGCGGGTTCGGACAAGGTTTGGGAGGTAGTTAAGGGGGTATTTAGCGACCCTTGGACCATATTTACGCCATTAGAGGGTTTTAAGCCGGCCGGCATAGATTTGTATGGTTTGGTAAAAGATATAAAGATTTTTATTGGGGAACTACAGAATGCTTTAACTGTAAGCCCACAAGAAGCGGTTAATGTCGTATTAGGAAAGACTTCTGGAGTTATTTGGTTAGATACCTTAGTTAATTTTATAAAGGGGTTAATACAGAAGGCTTCTTCTATTAACTAATGTCGTAAAATGTATATTGTGCGACAAATGTAAGCTTGGAAATAGGTCCTCCCCTCAGTAATAAAAACACCCCGCAATCTGCGGGGGTTTGTTTTTAATTTTTAAAACGAATCCAACTTTAATCCAAGTGTCCAGGTAATTGGATTTTTAAAAGTTGGACTGTCGGTTAAGACCGAACTCCAAAATTCTAAATTCAAAGATCGGAGTTTCCAGACCGCATATGGCCCAGTCCCCAACCCTCGTTCGGAATGCAGGCCTATTCGGAAGTGTTTTTTGTACTTTACTGTAAAGGTGCTTTTATACCACCAATCAGTATTAGTTAGATTATCTTCGTAAAGACTTATTGATTGTACTTCTTCCGAACCAATTAGCATTTGGACGGCATACTGATCTCCAAATTCCTTTAAAAGGGGCTTAGAAACCAAGCCGTAGGCCAAGCCTAACTGAACCCAGTTGTTTCGACCCGGTGTCCAGGTCAAACCGCCATAAATTCCCCCGTTCGATTCACTAATTCGGGAATAGGCCCACAATTGAAATGAGCTGTAGTTGTTGTAACTCTGAAGATAAATATTTATTTTAGGTTCAGTGATATTTTTTTGAATTGCATTTTCCGACTCTACCCAACCAACCCAGTGGTTTTGAGAATAAAGTTCAGAAAAAGATCCTAGTAAAAAACAAAACACAACTTTCCAAAAAGATTGCATGTTTAGACTCTCCTATAAATTAAATTGTTAAAAAAATATGAAAATTAACTTATGTCTTTTTAAATCAAATATGGTCTTTTGTCAATAGATAAGTGTTTAAACTGTTTTTTTGCGTTAGAATTAGAACCTTATGGAAAGTATTTCTCCGGAAGAATTTAAAGAAACAGCCGGCTACATTATTGATGGTAATTGGTATCCCCGCGTGACTCGGATAGTAGATATTAAATCTAAGCCTGCTCTATACAGGTTCTATGGTCGGATGCCGAGCTTTGCGGAAGGTGAAAAGATGAAGAATAAGTCAGCCGAGGAAGGCACGATGGTACATGAGGCAGTAGAAGGTTTATTACTTGGCCAAAACCCAGTGATCCCCCATTTAATTGCCCCTGCAGTACGAGGGTTCATGGAATATGTAGAACGGAACAATATAAAAATAAATCCAGAGTTTGTAGAACATCGTTTATCGAGTCACGAACATAGGTATGCCGGAACCTTGGATGCAGTTGCGGAAATTGGCGGTAAGATTGGAATTTTAGATATTAAAACTTCGCAAGAAATTTATCGTGATTACAACTTACAAACTTCCGCTTACTTTTTTGCGATGAAAGAAAAAATTCCAAAATTGGAAACGCGATGGATTTTACGCATTGATCAAGCTAAGCCCTGTATAAAATGTAGTTCGCGTTTACGGATGAAGGGTGGTCGGCCAATGATTAAAAAGGATTGGAGTGATCCACGGGCCACGGGTTGTGCTCACGAATGGGGCTTGATGAGTGGTTATGTGGAGCTCGCAGAATTCCCCCACTGGGAAAATGATTTTGCTGCTTTCTTGGGAGCTAAGAAACTTTGGGAATGGGAAAATGAAGAGATGTTAAAGAAGGTTGGATATTTATAAAAATAAAAAGAACCGAAAAATTTCTTCGGTTCTTTTTTAAATCAGAATAACTCTCCACTTTTCCACTTGAGTCGAGCAATCATAAAAACTACTCCAGTGGTGGACGGTATGGCTCTCGCTAAATATATCCAAGAGAAAGTGTCATCTCTTACGAATGCTGGATATACCGCACAAAGATTAGCAAATAAAACTGCTGACCATAGAAACAAGGGTTCGGTAGTTCTCGGAGCGTTCCATAATTTTTTAACCGTAGCGACATAAGCTACCAATCCGATTATCTGAACGAGGATGTAAGAAATCAGTGGTTCTTTGGTTAGAAACCAAAAAATCACAATTATTACTCCCCCAGCCAGACAAATTTTTTGTAGTCTATCGAAAGCAATTCGCAAAATACCTTTTCGCATTTTGGCGAACACTACTCCAAATAGAATAATCCATATGTTTAGAAATCCGCCCGTTACTCCGATATTTCCGGTCCAGCTTTTTTTGGGGCTGACCCAATACATCCAGAACGAAAGACTGATCATGACAGCTATTAGTATCCAAGTCCCCAGCACCGGGTTTTCCGGTTTTTGCCAGGCGAGTTTTGCATAATGAATAGCTGAAGCAAGTAACAAAACAACTGCTACAACAACAGTAAGTTCGTACATTCATACCTCCAATTAAGTTATTTTTATATTGAAATTTTCTTCTTGTATTATACTCCTAAAATACTGATTTGTCAATGTAATAAAAAAGACGCCGATTTGGCGCCTTTTTAAATGTATTCCTACAACTTGTAGTTCAGGGATGCTCCAAAGAGCGGTTTCTTATCCCGAAGTGTGTATTCCCCTCCTACCGAACAGGATATCTGATTTCCGAACTGGAAACTAACTCCCGCTGCCGGTAGGTCATTAACCATATCCTTTTGAAAACTGATTCTGGTCCAGGCCACATAAAATGGCGAAAGATTCAGCCGAGCGGAATTGAATGCGAAAAGAAATTTCGTTTTCCATTCCGGATTGTTGGCTTGGCCAGCACCCATTCCATACCAGCTGGTGAAGGAAAAGATTCCTTTGTTGAAGACCACATATGGGCCAACCCAGGGCGTGTTCTGGAAAAATCCACCACTGCCAGCGAGGAAGAAGTCACCGATCGTTTTCCCATACATTGCTTCGACGAAATCTTTTTCAACTTCAAAGATGAGTCGGTTGTCGTTACCGATCACATTGATGGAGGCGAAGATTCCGGAACTCAGGGCTCCTCGCCCGGACGATACCGTGATATCGGAGATTTTATACTCCTCCTGAGCGGAGGAAATCACGGTCAGCGTGACCATGAGGATAGAGAGAAGAATGATTTTTTTCATCTGAACTCCTTTGCTTATTCATTTGTAAAATAGTTAGTTAATTAACCTCTGATTAGTATTCTACACCTAATAACGGTATTTGTCAATGTTGTTTTAAATAATTATTAATAGCT
>CAZHWX010000013.1:0-11193 GCA_964536045.1 uncultured Candidatus Saccharibacteria bacterium | reverse complement strand
TACAACCTAAACACGATAAGGTTGGTCAAAAAATATTAGCTAATCAAGAATCCGCCAAACTTTCCAAAGAGTTAGCCACCATCGATCGACAAGTACCAATTTCTGAAAAAATAGAAGACTTAGTCTTTTCTGGAGTTTCCGAAAAAAATTTAGAAGCATATTTTTCATCTCTTGGTTTTCTTAGTCTTCTAAAACGGTTGGTTCCTAGTTATAAATCGGAAGAAAAAAACAACACCGAAGAAACCAAAAACCTTATTTACGTAGAGAAAGTTGAAGATTTAAAAAATAACCCAGATCAAAAACTAATCGCTCTATCCTGGAAACAAATACTTCAAGAACTCTTAAAAGAGGGTAAAAAGATTCCTACCAATCGAGGAGATTTAACCCTAGCCTTGTGGCTATTAAACCCTGATCAAGCACCAGAAAAAAATGGAGCACTCCAAAACCTATTAGAAACGGAGCGCGAAGAAAAAATTTTAAATTCTTATATTCGAGCAGAAAATAAAATAACCGAAGAGGGCTTATTAGATATCTATAAAAACATAGAACTCCCCCTCACCCCCATTCTCGCCCAAATGGAAAATTCGGGAATTTTAATTAACAAGAAAAAATTAGAAAAACTAGCCAAAGACTTACAAAAAACTATTCAGGCCAACGAAAAAGAAATGTTGGTGTTGGCAGGAGAAGACTTCAACCCAAACTCTCCAGCTCAAGTTGGTGAGCTTATTTTTGAAAAACTAAAAATTAGTCCAGACAAAAAGAAAACCGCGACTGGTCAACTACGCACCGACCGCGAAACCTTAGATAGGCTTAAAGATAGTCACCCAATCATTCCTCTTCTTATAGAACACCGCGAAAACCAAAAAATGTTGTCAGGCTTTGTAGAACCATTAATAAACTTACAAGGAACCGACGAAAGAATTCACACCACTTTTCTACAAACCAAAACTGGTACCGGCCGACTATCCTCCGAAAACCCTAACCTTCAAAACATTCCCCAAGAATCCTCTTGGTCTACTACTCTCCGAGACGCCTTCGAAAGCACCCCGGGCTTTTCTTTGGTGTCTTTGGATTATTCTCAATTAGAGCTACGACTACTAAGTGTTATCTCTGAAGATGTGGGTTTAAAAACCGCCTTCTTAAATAATGAAGATATTCACACACTAACCGCCTCTAAGGTTTTTAATGTAAAACAAGAATTGGTTTCTAAAGAAATGCGCAGACTCGCTAAAACTCTTAATTTTGGAGTTATTTATGGTATGGGAGCTCGAGCCTTTGCGGTACAAAGCGGACTAGATCCCAACGCCGCCAAAAAAATGATTGAGGAATATTTTGAAGCCTTCCCATCGGTTAAGTCTTGGCAGAAAAAAACCATTGAGGAGGCTAAAAAGAGTGGTTTTGTAAAAAACTTATCCGGACGAAAGCGCTGGTTTAAGGAGGGTCCCTCAGCTATGTGGGAAAGAGCAGCTATCAATATGCCGATTCAAAGTTTAGGAGCGGACATCTTAAAACGCGCCACGATTCGTATTGCGGAATATTTAAAACAAGAAAAATTATGGAATTCTGAAGTTCGACTCCTTCTTTCTATTCACGATGAATTGTTGTTTGAAATCCGAGATGATATTCTAGAGAAAACCATCTCCCCTATTAAAAACCTTATGGAGCAAGCCGGCGACGGTATAACTCTAAAAACTGAGGTTAAAATTGGAAAAACCTGGGGACACATGGAAAAACGTGTTTAACTTTTTTACCACCCCCAATCCCACTCCGTCCGTCTCCGATAAATTACTAGAATCCTTAGAAGAAGGTGTGGTTGTTTATGGATCCGACTTTCAAATTAAAAAAATAAATAAATCTGCCGAAAAAATATTAAAAATAAATTCTCAATTGATAGTTGGTAAAAAAATATCTCCCGCGGATTTAAAAAACCCAGAATTAAAAACTCTAACTCAATTAATATTCCCCTCTCTAGCTCCCGCCGCCCGAGTTTTATCCGAACCCGGCACTTGGCCTCAAAGATCGGAGTTGGAAATTGGAGAACCTCAAAAAACTTTAATAATTTCTTTATTACGAGATGAGTCGGGCACGTTTTTCAAAATAATTAAAGATATGAGTGATAAAAAATCCGTAGAAAAAACTCGCGAAGAGTTTATTGCGGTAGCCGCTCACCAAATTCGTACCCCACTAACCGCTTTACACTGGGCCCTAGAACAACTAAAAAGCTCCAACCAAGACCAATCTCTGGCGCCAATTATTAGTGAAGCTCTAAGCACCTCTGAACGGACCTTAAAAATCGCCAACGACTTACTAGACGCCGCTCAAATAGAAGACGGAAGATTAGAATTAAAAACTGCCCCGGTAAATCTAAAAGAATTAACCGAAAAAATAACTAAACAATTTGAAGAGTTTGCTAAAAATAAACGGGTTTCCTTGTCCGTTTCTAGTCTTTCGAGTGCTCTAGTTTTAGCCGACGAAAACCAAATTTCCATGGTTATAGCTAACCTAATAGATAATGCTATTAAATATAACCTAGTTGGAGGACGAGTAGAGATTTTTATTCAAGAAGAGTTGGGTATGATAAAAACCTCCATTAAGGATACTGGCTTGGGGGTTTCTAATGAGGATCTACCTCGTTTATTTGAAAAACTATATCGTGGCTCAGAAGCTATTCGAGTAGAGCCCAATGGTAGTGGTTTGGGACTATATATTGCTAAAAACATAATTGAGCGACACGGTGGAAGAATGGGCGCCAATTCTGAATTAAACCGAGGTACCACTTTTTGGTTTACCCTCCCTAAAAATGTAGAAAATACCGATGAAGGTTTTAGGTTTTGATCCGGGAACCAATCGAATAGGTTTTGGTTGTTTAGAAATTAAAGGTTCTAATGTGGTCCACTTAGGTAGTGGACTAATTGAGTTTAAGGGTGGAGGCTCAGAAAAACTTTTATCCTTAAGAATAGAGATTCTACAAAAAATAAAAGAATTTAAACCAGATTTAGTGGGGGTTGAAAAATTATTTTTTTCTAAAAATAAAACTACCGCCCTGAAGGTAGCTGAAGCTAGAGGGGTTATTTTGGAGGCAATTTTGAGCAGTGGATCACAACTAAAAGAGGTTTATCCGAGTGAAGCAAAATTAGCGGTAGGAGCTAGGGGCAATTCCCCTAAAAAAGAGGTGGTAAAAATGGTTGGTTTAATCCTAAATCTCAACACAAAGGGCTTAAAAGACGACACCTTAGATGCTTTAGCTATTGCTATGGCGGCCGGATTTAAAAAATGGGATTAACCCTACCCGGTTGACACCTCATAAAAGTAAATTATATACTCCACAACGATATGCCGAACAAAGCAAAAAAAACTCAGAAAAGAGAGGATGATCTTAAGGCCCTAGGGGTATATCCGGAAAACCCGGACGAAACCGCGATCGATTTACTAGAAGAAGAAAATATTGAAGGTTTGTCTTTACTAGACGACGCAAGTGTAGGAGACGACGAAGAGGAGGAGGAATAAACAAAAAACCCGGATTAATCCGGGTTTTTTGTTTATAAAAACCAATCCATCAAGTATCATTATGAGTAATGACTGCTAAAATATTTTTAAAAAATAAGAAACCAAAATTTAAATCTTGGTGGTGGAAATTAGGCTTGTTGGCAATAATCGGATTTGTAACTTATGGTGCAGCCTTAGTTGCTAATCTACCCTCCCCCGAAGAATTTGAGGGACGAAAAATAAGTGAATCCACCAAACTTTACGATCGCACCGGAGAACACCTCTTATATGAAATACACGGGGACGAAAAGAGAACTATTTTACCCTTTTCCGAAATTCCACAAACTATAAAAGACGCGGTTTTGGCCGCTGAAGATTCTGGTTTTTACACCGAACCAGCCTTTAATTGGAAGGGTATTTTAAGAGCGGTTTTAGCTAATCTAAAAAGCGGACAATTATCCCAAGGAGGATCTACTATTAGCCAACAACTCGCTAGAAATATTTTCTTAACTCCGGAAAAAACCATTACTCGTAAGTTAAAAGAATTGGCTCTAGCTATCGAATTGGAGCGTCGCTACACCAAAGAAGAAATTTTTTCTTTATATTTAAACCAAATTCCCCTAGGTTCCAATGTATATGGGGTAGAAGCAGCGAGTAAATTGTATTTTGGTAAATCCGCTAAAGAACTAAACACTAAGGAGGCGGCTACTTTAGCAGCTATGATTCAAGCCCCTAGTTATTATTCTCCTTGGGGAAAACATATAACCGACCTAAATTATCGCGTAGATTATGTTTTAGATCGTATGAATAAACTTGGTTGGTTAAGCGACTCTGATTTAGTTAAAACAAAAAAAGAGTCGGTGGTTTTTGCTGAACAAAGCTTAACCGGAATAACCGCTCCCCATTTTTCTCTTTGGATAAAAGATCAACTTATTGAAAAATATGGGGAATATGAAGTTTTACATGGAGGTTTAAAAATAATTACTAGTTTAAACATAGACTTACAAAAAATAGCCGAAAAAGCAGTAATTGATGGGGCTAAAAGAAATGAGGAATTATATTTTGGAACCAACGCTGCTCTCGTAGCAGAGGATCCTTCCACGGGTGAAATATTAGCAATGGTTGGTTCGCGAGATTATTTTGATAAAAAAATTGACGGTAAATTTAACGTTCCAGTTCAAGGTTTACGCCAACCAGGTTCCGCTCTTAAACCATTTGTTTATTTATCTGCGTTTCAAAAGGGTTACTCTCCTAAAACAATTTTATTTGATGCGGAAACTGAATTTGATACTCGGGGCGGTTCTAGTTATAAACCCCACAACTTTGATGAAAAATTTCCAGGTCCGGTTAGTATGGAAAAATCTTTAGCTGAATCTCGCAATGTACCCGCAGTAAAAACTTTATATCTAGTTGGGGTGCCAACGGTATTAAAAAACCTTTCTGAGGCCGGAATAACCACCCTCCAAGACCCTTCTCGTTATGGGTTGTCACTAACTTTGGGTGGAGGGGAAGTAAAAATGATAGAACTAGTTGGCGCCTACTCCACCCTCGCTCAAGATGGGGTTTGGAAAAAACAAATTTCCATTTTAAAAATCGAGGATTCTTCTGGACGAATAATTGAAGAGAGTAAACCAGAAGAAAAAAGAGTATTTGGAGAACAAGAATCTCGTTTAATAAATCAAACTCTAAGTAATCCAGAATTAAGATCTGGGGTATTTCAAAGTAGTCTCCCCCTAACCATATTCCCTGGTCACCAAGTAGCCCTTAAAACCGGTACCACTCAAGACTATCGAGATGCTTGGACCTTTGGTTATACTCCACGTCTTGCGGTTGGAGTTTGGGCTGGAAACAACGACAACACCCCAATGAAACAGCGGGGTTCTAGTTTGTTAGCTGCGGTTCCTATTTGGAATGCATTTTTAAGTGAAGCTTTGAAGTTGGTAGAACCACAAACCTTCAACACCCCAGACCCCCTAAACCTACCCAACAAACCAATGTTAAATGGGGAGGCTTACTTCAATTTAAATGTGGGTGGAAAACTATTTCCTCAAGCTCACTCAATTCTTTTTTATGTAGATAAAAACGATCCCCTAGGGCCAATTCCAGTAAATCCTGGGGATGATTCTCAATTCTTAAATTGGGAAGAAGCTATTACTAATTGGATGAAAGAAAATTCTTCTAATCCATCTATTTTTAATCAACTTCCCAGTGGTTTAAATTCTTTTACTAATCCAAATATAAATATTTATAATTTAAAACCTCAAAACGGTCAGTTTATAAAAAATTCTTTTCAATTTGAAGCCACTTTAAATTCTCCAAATATGATTCAAATGATTAGTTTAAATTGGAATGGAAAAACCTTAAATACGGTTCGTCCTTTTTCTCCTTTTTATCAATATAAATTCACCATCAACGAACCTAACTTACAAAACCAAAACACCCTAGAGATAGTCGCGGTAGATAATAAAAACCAAGAAAGTAAGCAAACTATAATTCTCTTTAAAGAATTACCAACTCGTTAATAATTAACGACGAATCGGCATTACAATATAAACCAAAGAATTGTCTTTAGGATTTTTTACACAAACTGGTTTATCCGAAGAATTAATACCAATTAAAACTTCTTCACTGGGGTACATTTTAAAAGCATCAAATAAATATTTCCAATTAAACACTGCTTCAAAATTTTCTCCCTTATTTTTAACTGCTATTTTATAAGAATTATTACCAGAGGAATCTGCGGAAAATATTTCTAAGTGTTTACCGTCTAATTTAACTCCTACATCATTGGTTTTTCCCGCAAAAGAACTTACTAAACGAACCGCCTGTAAAAATTCTCCCCTGTCTCCCAATACTTCAGTTTCTGTTTTCTCTGGAATAATAACTTGATAATCTGGAAATTTACCATCCACTAATCTAGAAATTAATTTTCTTCCAGGAGAAATAAAACAAACCTGAGATTCGTCGATTATCGCGGTTATTTCTGAGTTTGGAGTAAATACCCGTAAAAGTTCTTCGGCAGCTTTTAATGGCAAAATAAAAGCCATAGAATCGAAGTCAGAAACCAACTCGGAACTATTTATTTTCTTCTCCGCTAATCTAAAACTATCTGTGGCTACTAAGGTTAAAACTGATTCTTTAAAAGAAAAATAAATTCCACTAATTTCTGGTCTAATTTCAGAATATTGAGTAGCGGGTAAGATTAATTCTAAAGAACTCATAAACTCCGCTGGGAGTTTAATTGTGTTTTTATTCTCTTCAATGGTTGGAATTATCGGAAAATCTGAAACCTCACTCCCCTGAATAGAGGCTTCGTAATTATCGGTAACCACCATTAAGGCTTGGTTTTTAGATTCTAGGGTTAACCTTTCTGAGGTTAGATTTTTTATAACTGAATTAAAAATAGAAAAAGGTATAGTCACCGATCCATCTTCTAAAACCTTACCTGGGGTTAAGCATGAAACTGCTATTTCTAAATCGGTAGCTTCTAAAAAGATTTTTCCATCTACCCCTTTTATTAAGATATTTTTTAAGATTGGTAATTTACCAGTATTACTAACTGCTCGTTCTACGCAGTTCAAACTATCTGTTAAGTTATTCTTTAAAAGAATTAATTTCATAGTAGTGGTAAGTAGGTGGATATGTGGATAATTATTTTTTCTCCTCTAGTTTAAATGATTTTTTCGTTGTTTTGGTTGTGGATAACAAACCGGATTAATTTTTGAATAATCTCTCTTTAATTAGAAGAATCTTCTGGGCGAGAGCGGTATTATGGCTTAATTCCTTGTTTATTTTCTCATAAGCGTGAATTACTGTCGTGTGATCTCTTTTCCCCAGCTTCTCCCCAATGTGGGGGTAACTCATCCTCAGGATATCCCGAAGTAAATACATGGTAATTTGTCGGGGCTCCACCACTTCTTGTTTTCTACCTCGTTCCGTTAAGTCGCTAATTGGAATTTCAAAAAATTCCGCTACCGTCTTCAAAATATCACTAACTACTAAATTTTTAGGAGAGACTTGAGTGGTTTCTTGAATTATTTCATCTAACTTTTTTAAATCTATTGGGGTGTTTTTAAATTGCTGATAAAAAACCGCTTTATTTAATACTCCATCTAGTTCTCGAATGTTCTTCTGAACCTTGGTAGCTATATGATTTAAAATTTCTCCATCCACCTGCCAACCCCTCTCCGAACATTTAGCCTTTAAAATCGCAATTCTCGTTTCGTAGTCGGGGTGGGTTACGTCTACTATCATTCCCCCTTCAAATCTAGACCTTAACCGCTCTTCTAAGGTTGGGATCGCGGCAGGCGGACGATCCGAAGACATAATTATTTGCTTGTTGTTTTCGTAAAGTGCGTTGAAGGTGTAGAAAAATTCCAACTCTGTCCCCGCTTTTCCACCAATAAATTGAATATCATCGATTATTAACACATCTACATCTCGATATTTTTGCTTCATGTCTTCTGTGCGCTTATTTCGAATAGCCCACACTACATCGTTTAAGAACTTTTCGGAGGTGACATAAAGCACGTTCATCTTTTTTTGATACTTTGCGCTTATAGCATTACCCGCACCCTGAATTAAGTGGGTTTTTCCTAAACCAACCCCACCATATATAAATAGTGGATTATATTTTTTTCCTACACTACCCACTACCGCCTGAACTGCGGCGTGAGCGAGCTCATTAGATGGTCCAACAATAAAAGATTCCAAGCTGTAACGAGGATTTAAATTTGTTTTAGCGTCTATTTTAGATTCGGTGAGTGGTAATTCTTGTTCGTCCGCTGGTTTTTGAACCTTTGGCTTCATAGAAACCACATTGGCGGTTACGGTGTAATTAACCGCGCGCACAGAACCGTCAAAATTTCTTAGAGATCCTAAAATTAATTTATGATATCTGTTTTTTACCCACTCTTTAGCAAAATTATTTGGGAGACCAACCAACACTACTCCATCCTTCTCCCCTTTCTCCACGAGTTGGCTATTTTTTAACCAAGTCAGAAAGTTTGGTCGAGAAATTTGTAGTTCAATTTCTCCTAAAACATTCTGCCATAGCTCGTGATGATTCATGGTTTCACTCATCCTACGAGTATTCTAAAACTTTTCAACTTGACTACCAAGCCATTCATTTTATGGGTTGGGGTATAAGGTGTTGATAATTGATTTTTTTGCTGGTAATCTTTTCTTATGAGTCAGACCTATCAACCTAAGAAGAGAAAGCGCAGTAAAACTCATGGTTTTTTAAAGCGTAAACAGACCCCGGGTGGCCGAGCCGCCCTTTTGCGTCGCCGCCGTAAGGGCCGAGCACGTTTGTCTGTATAGGAATGCCGGGAAAATTCCCAATTTTGGTTCGTTGGTCGAATAAAAAGTCGGCTAAAGACCCTAATTTGGTTTTAACCGTACCTAAAAAAGCCATAAAGATAGCTGCCCATAGAAATCTGTTAAAACGGAGATTGAGGGTTATTTTTAAGCCCTTTTTTGGCAATTCATTAACCTTTAAGGTGTTTGTGGGGGTTGGATCGGATAAGTTAACCTTCGGTGAGCTAAAGGAAAATCTCTTAAATTTACTTAAAAATCATGAAAGAAATATTTAATAATTGGTTTTATGAGCCGATGGTTTCAATTCTCCATTATTTATACGCAACAACCGGAGATGTTGGTTTGTCGATTATAATCCTAACCGTCCTAATCCGGGTGGTTCTATACCCCCTATTTTATAGAGGGGCCAAGGATCAATTAGCCTTACAATCCTTACAGCCCAAAATAAAGGAGCTCCAAGAGAGGTATAAGGATGATAAAGAGCGTCAGGCTAAGGAAATAATGGCTCTATATAAGGAAAACAAGACTAATCCGTTTTCTGGTTTTCTAGTTTTGTTGGTGCAAATTCCTATTTTTTTGTCACTTTTTTACACTTTTAAGGATGGGGCCGCGGATTCTTGGTTTGACAGCTTTTCTCTTCTGGGGTTAATTGATTTAAAGAGTGGTAGTATTCCGTTAACAATTTTAGCCGCCGCTCTCCAGTACCTTCAGTTAAAAATGGCCGCTAAGGCTGCCAAGTCGCCCACCCCCGCCTTTTTAGAGTGGTTGGGCCCAGGATTAACCATAGTGGTTCTCTGGAGCTTGCCGGGCGCCCTAGCCCTCTATTGGTCTATCTCCAATCTATTTTCTTTATTCCAACAATGGTATCTGAACCGAAAACTATCACTGAAGTCTTAAATTTAGCCACCGTTAAAACGGAGGAGCTATTTAAACACTTAGGTCTCCAATCAGAAATAATGTCTGATCCGGAGCGACGCAGACTTTCCGTAATGGTGGATGGTCGGGAAATCAGAGAAAATATTGCCTCGGTTTTACCAGCCCTAGATCATCTGGTTAATTTGATGGTTCGTAAAGACACTAGAGATCTACTAATTGTGGATTTAAACCACTATCGGAAGGAGCGAGAGCGTTTAATTGTAGATTTAGCTCGAGCCGCCGCTCATCGCGCCATGGTAACCAAGGAAGACGTAGAATTACCCCCAATGAACGCTTATGAGCGTCGTTTGGTCCATGTAGAAATTCAGAGTCATCCCGAATTAAGAACGGAAAGTGTAGGTACTGGTAAGGCTCGTCGAACTTTTATTCGACGGATTAACGAAAGTTAGTTAGTTGATAAAGTTTTTTATCTAACCGATTTAAGAATATTACTGAATCCCCCGCTAGCTGGGGATTTTTTCCGTCTATTAATAAATTATTATTTAAACCCTCCAAATCTAAAACCTCAAAGTCCTCCGTCAAAGTATTTATTTTATACAGAGAATCCCTAAAAAATATTTCATTCTTTAAAAACTTACTCATAGTTTCTTCTCCTAAATCTTGAGGCACAAAACAAAACGCCTCATAGTCTTTAACTCCACACTTCTGAGGAAGGGTGGAAAATGGGATTGGAAACGATTCGGTTAAATTAGAGTTACTCGCTATCTCAAAATTGTTTCCCCCACTCCAAACAAAAAACGTGTTGGAATTTCCTTTTTTAACTAATTGATTAGAGGCCGAATCTCTCAAGGTGTTTAGGGTGAGGGTTTTAGTATTTAAAATCCAAATTTTACCCCCATATTCGGAGTCCGGTAATTCTTGAATTAAGAAGCTGTCATTGCCCGCCGCAATTATTTGAATAGATTCCATTCGGAAATCATTCAAAATTATTTTCGGCGCAGCGGATAATTTATCCGCATCTAAAAACACTAACTGTCTAACGCGATTCGGTAATTCTTTTATAGCAATAATTTCGGCGGTTTTATTACCCCAAGCGGCAAGTTTTATATCTTGTTCTAAGGGTCTAAAAGCTAAATCTCGAGAATCAAAAACAGTCCAAGAGGGACTAAGTGGAGAGCCAAAAGAAATTAGAACCAAGTTTCCCTTCTCGTCGTTTTCAATCTTGTTTAGTGGACCACTTAGGGCTTGGTTAGAAACTTCTTCGTCGTCGTTTATTTTAGCTTTGTGTATTTTTCCTACGAGATCCACGTAGTATGTTTCATTATTACTAACCCAAAAGTCTGAAACTTCTCGATCACTGATTATAGATAGAGTTCTCTCTTTATTAGGTGTCTGAGCTTCGCTACCGGGTGGAATAGGCTCTTCTGAGTCGCCACCACCACTAGTTTTTTCCCCACCCCCCGGCAATTCTCCAGTAGGTAGTCCACTAGTTGGTGGTAACTCCTCTATAAC
>CAZHWX010000012.1:0-11873 GCA_964536045.1 uncultured Candidatus Saccharibacteria bacterium | reverse complement strand
GGCTTCGCAAGCCATTCCGAGTTTTGACGCACTAACAAATTTGGCGCGAGTTGTGGTTCCGCCATTACTTCTTTTACTAATTTTTCTAAACGCACACCCTGCGATCCTTTAAATAAAACTACATCTCCCCGACCCATTTTTTCTTGTAAAAAAGTTCCTGCTTCCCGCAAATTATTAAAGTAAAAAACGGAACGCTTTGGTAAGCCAGCTTTTATAGCCGACTCTGAAATCATCTTGGCACGCAATCCAACTGCTAATAAAATTTCACAGGCTTTAGCCGCCTGACGCCCAGCTATTTCATGTGCCTCCATAGTGTGTGTCCCAAGCTCTAACATATCTCCCAAGACTGCAATTCTGCGTTTTGCAGGTAGACTCTTTAATGTTTCTAAGGCTTCTTTTAATGCTACCGGCGAAGAATTATAAGTATCATCTATCAAAGTAGATTCTTTGATACCTTTTAAGATTCGACTACGGCCCGGAGCGGGTTTGTAATTTACATTTAAAACCTCTGCAATTTGAACCAAGTTTAAATTTAAAAATGTTCCCACTGCAGTAGCAGCTGCTGCTGCATAAGCCTGACCCCGACCAAAACTACCAGAAATTTTAATCGGTACTAATCTATCTTGATTACTTATTTTAAAAGACACCCCACCTTCTCCCGGACCCTCCAAATGATTTACAAAATTACTTAATCGAAAATCTGCCTTCTCCGAAAAACCGAAAGAAATTGGCCGAGCTCGAGTTAAAGATTTTAATGCAATTACCTGTTTATCATCTGCATTTAAAATTGCAAAACCAGTAGCGGGTAAAGCCTCTAATAATTTAGATTTTTCGCGTAATAATCCCTCTGGGCCCGAAAAAAATTCTACGTGTACCGGAATTTCTGCAAAAGCACTAAACACTCCAATATGAGGACGCGCAATATCGGTTAAATACTTCATATCTCCCGGACGATCCACTCCATACTCCAAAACCAAAACTTCCGGATAATCCGAATCTGTTTTTAAGAGTCGCCAAAACGCCCCAATAAAAACTTTAAACCAAAAAACTAAGCCTCCAGTTTTTTCGAAATCTCCCAAAATAGTAAGTGGCAAACCAAGTTCATTATTAAAACTCTTTGCAGGGGCTCGTACGGTCCTAGCTGCCTTAACCACCACTCCAATCGCCTCCTTAGTGGAGGTTTTACCAACATTTCCAGTAATGCCAATAACCGCCGGTTCGTACCGGCGGAGAGTTGCTTTTGCTAGGGTTTTCGCAGTTCGGCGAAGTATATTTAAAATTAGATTTTTCATTCAGTCTCCGGCGCCAAATTATCCGGTGATATATTGTAATAATTTATCACAAATTGGGCGAGAGTGTGAAAAGCTGGAACCACAGTTAAAGAAGCGAGCGGCTTATCCGGCCTATCCAACTTAACTAGGATAGTTACTCGTGGATCACTAACCGGCAAAAAACCAACATAGCTTTCAATTAATTGATCTTCTGGTTCGTAACCTCCCCGACCCGGAATAAAGGCAGTCCCCGTCTTTCCAGCAACTTTAAAATGTGGAACGCCAGCAATTTTACCCTTTATAACTGCTGACTCCATCATGCTAGTAACTTGCTCGGCAGTTTCTTTTTTTATTACTCGACGGACTACCTCTGGCTTAAAATCTTTAGATATATAAGGCTTCATTAAAACTCCCCCATTTGCCACTGCCGAAAAAGCTGTAATTAATTGAACTGGAGTAACCGAAGCTCCCTGGCCGAAAGCAGCCGTAGCAAAATCTACTGGCTGAGAATTTTTTCTTTCTAAATTACGCAATGAACCAGTAACCTCATCCGGCAAATCTATTCCAGAAAATTTTCCAAAGCCAAACAATTTCATATACTCATAAAATTTATCGTTACCAATTTTCTGTTGAGCAAACACCGTTCCGGTGTTGATAGATTTTTCAATAACTTCTGTCATCGTCACCTTGCCATGTGCCTTTAAATCCCAGTTACGAATTGTCTTACCATTTAAGGTAACCTTTCCGGTATCGATAAAAGTTGTTTGGGGAGTTATCACTCCCGTATCAATACCCGCCGCCATAGTAAGTGGTTTAAACACCGAGCCCGGCTCATAAACCAACTGAGTGGCGGGATTAATAAAATTCTTAACAGGAAAATCTTTGTAATTATTAGGATCAAAATCTGGCTTACTAGCCATCGCTAAAATTGCTCCAGTTTTTGGATCCTGCATCAAAATAGAACCACCCGAAGCTGAGTGTTCTTTTATTAATTGAGAAAGTACCTCTTCTGCCTGATTTTGAAGACTTATATCTAAAGTTAATTCTTTATTTTCCCCACTGGCTAAAGAATCATTTAAATATTTTTCTAAACCATACAAACCAATTGGATCGGAGTTTTTATCATTTAAACCAACAAATCCCAAAACATGGGAGGCAGTATGACCGTTTTGATAAAACCGATATTGTTTATTATCCACCTGTATCCCCGCGTCCTCCGCTTCTCTTACAAAAGCCACAGCCTCGGGAGTTGGATCCTCAATTAAAAGTTTAAATTTAGACTTAGGCGCATCTAATTTAGAAGCTAAAACGCTCTGCTCAATTCCCAGGGCTACAGAAAATTTCTTAGCAGTTTCTAATGGGTTTTTAATTCTATTAGGAGCAGCATAAATTACCGGTTTATCTTTGTTTAGAGCCACCGGCACTGTTCCATTACGATTAGCTAAAAAGATTTGTCCCCGACGCAAACTTAAAGCTTCGGTAATTTCTTTTTGCGCTTCAGCTTTTTGGACGTAAGTAAAACTATCGTTTACTTGGATTTTATATAAATTAGTACCCAAGGCGACAAAGAGTAATCCAAATATTGCACTAAGAATTCCGAATCGCATATTCTTATCAGCGTCCCGAAATGACTACCGAATTTTGGCCGACTACTCTCATGTATTGGGGTCTAGATTCCACCACTAAACCACTAAGCACAGCTAATTGTTTTAATTCGGCCGGATCTAAGGAAGCATATAATTCATTTTTTAAATCTGCTCCTTTAAGTTGCATCTCTTCTATACCCACTCTTAATTCCTTAGCTTCAAATCTAGCACTCACCAAAGAGTTGTATTGAAAAATATATAAACCACAAATTGCTACCCCTAATACACACCAGGTAAAAATGGATTTAAAATTCTGCTTATTTTTATTGGGTTGAAGAATGGTCATTGGGAAAATTGAAAAGCTCTTAGTTTAGCGGAGCGACTGCGAGGATTCTCTATCGCCTCTTTTCTAGAAGCAGTTAAGGGTTTTTTAGTTAACTCCTTGCCTTGTCCCCCTTTAGATAATGATTTAAAGGCATTTTTTACTATTCGATCTTCTAAGGAGTGAAAAGAAATCACCGCTACCCGCCCTTCCTTTGCCACACAATTCGGTAAATTTTCAAAAAAGTTTTCTAATTCTTGAAGCTCCGAGTTAGTCAAAATACGTAAGGCCTGAAAAGTGCGAGTGGCTGGATGTAATTTTCCTCTCCGTGGCAAAACTGAAGAAATTATTTCCGCGAGTTCTGAAGTAGTAGAAATTTTTCTTTTCCGACGCGCCTCTATAATAGCCTTCGCAATTCTTCTAGAAAATCTTTCCTCTCCATATTTATAAATTGCATCCGCTAGTTCCACCTCCGATATACTACTAATGATTTCAGCAGCGGTCGGTCCAGTTGTCCCGTAACGCATATCTAAGGGACCCTCCCGTAAGAAACTGAAACCGCGAGTCGCCTCATCTATTTGAAACGAGGAGAAACCCAAATCTAAAAGGACTCCATCGGTCTTTGGTAATTTTTTCTTTTTTAAAATCAAAACTAATTCTGCATAACTCGCCTCTTCCGCTTTAAAATTCTTCTGCTTACCAAACTTAGCCTTAGCTCTTTTAATAGCTTGCGGATCCCGATCCAATCCTAATAACTGACCCTTTTCTCCAACCGCTTCTAAAATCAATTCGGAGTGTCCACCGTTTCCATAAGTTCCATCCACAAAAAATTCTCCGGACTTAGGACTCAAAAGTTCTAAGGTTTCCTTTGGCATTACAGGAAGATGTTTTAGTTCACCGGATTTTTTTTCGAAGATTTTTTCCATTCTGTATTTAAATTCCTAACTCTCCTAACTTTTCTGCAATTTCTTCAGAAGAAGATTCTGTTTTCTTCTTATATTCGTTCCAAGTTTCTGCATTCCAAATTTCCATACGGTTATACACGCCTGCAATTACGGAATTTTTAGAAAGTCCGGCATATTCTCGCAATGGTTCTGGGATTAAAATCCGACCCTGTGAATCTAATTCCACATCGGCCGCTCCAGAAAGCATCAAACGAGAAAAGGCACGCGAGTTAGCTTGTGCCAAAGGCAAAGCTACTAATTTTTCTGCCAACTTCTCCCATTCACTCATTGTGAATACAAACAAACACTTATCTAAACCACGAGTAATAATTGCACCCCGTTCCACTTTGGCACGGAATTTAGCAGGAATCGCTAAGCGTCCTTTATCATCTATAGAGTGTTTGTATTCGCCTAAGAGCATTTTGTTGGTTAGATGATGTTTGCCGACTTATCCCCAGATTCGGGCCTTATCCACACTTTTATCCACAATTCCCCACTTACATGAACTATTGTACTCCTCTCTCCCCACTTGCCAACATAAACAAAAAAACCCAGTAAATACTGGGCTTTTTTATTATTTATAGGGAGTTATCAACAACCGATTTTATTAGATATAAAAAAGCCGCACAGATTCGTACGGCTTTAAGCTTGGGTTAGCTACAAAAGGGCGGAGAAATCGGCGGATAAAGCTTTATTCTCACTGACACGTTTTTCAGAAACAAACTACGTTTACATGGGCACTTCCGGAAGTGACACCAACTGAAAAACTCCTGGAAGGAAATTCGCACCACACCAATAAACAGTGTGGTCGAGGCATACCCTCCTGAAACAAGTCCCGTTAAAAACAGTAGACCGTCCTCGTTAGGAATGCGACGCTTTGTTTAAAAATAAAAGCGTTGCCGATGATTGGACCCTTTTTAACCCAAAAGAAGAACTGAAAATATTATACACCAATTTATTAGAACAAAACCGCCTAAAATACAATTACACTTCTAATTGCTTTACAAAATTTGGAAAACTCCAAGGGATTTTCAAGTAATTTATTTCTTAAACCACGACTTATTTCTAATTGAATCCCAGCTCCAGAAGAACACTTATTACAAATATTTTGGGGGGCGTTTCCGTTTATTCTTTCGGAGGGTGTTTTAATAATAAATCCGCCAATCTTTAACGCGTCTGATATTTTTTCAATAAGTTCATAATCAAGTCCACCCACCATTACATAATCTTCCACCCCACCCTCACCATGAATCGATAACGTTTTTAAACTTTTACTAACTAGATTATTACACTTTGGCTCGTCAAAATTTGTACTGGTTATATGAGTTTCTTTACATTCCTGCTCTGTACCCTTTCCAATAAAACTATAAAAAGATAGCTCCTCACCAGCAATTGCCCGAGCAATCTCAGTTGTTCCTAACTCTATATTTCCTCCATGAATTGCAATAACAACACAACTACTCTCACGATTAACCATCTCAATAGTAAAATCTAAGCCTTCTTTTTTATATTCAGAAAGCTCCTTAAAATTTTTATAAGTATCTATCATGTTTTGTGGGCGCATCTGGATTCGAACCAGAGACCTTTGCAATGTGAATGCAACGCTCTAACCAACTGAGCTATGCGCCCTTACTACTCAAGAAAGTTAACAAAAACAAACGCCGCGGTAAAGCGACGTTTATTTTTATTTCGGAATTCGAAAATTAGGCCAATTCTACGGTTGCACCTACATCCATAAGCTTCTTCTTAAGCTCTTCCGCATCTTCCTTCTTCATACCTTCCTTAACGTTCTTCGGAGCTCCTTCCACCAAATCCTTGGCTTCTTTGAGACCTAAGCCGGTGACTTCTTTCACCACTTTAATAACGTTAATTTTCTGATCACCTCCAGCCTTTAACACAACCGCCCAAGAAGTCTTTTCTGCGGCTTCACCAGCTGCAGCCGGACCAGCTACTGCCATAGCGGCAGCAGAGACGCCAAACTTCTCTTCTAAAACTTTCACGAGCTCGGAAAGTTCTAACACGGTCAAACCTTCAATTTTAGTAACGATATCTTGGAATTTTTCCATAGTTTTTTATTTTTTAATTAATTCGACTTTTTAGACTTTTGATCCAACACGGACAAGAACGAACGAATTGGAGAAGCAATCATACCCACCAACTGACCCAAAAGAATTTCTCTTGAAGGTAACTGGCCTAACTTTCTAACATCTTGGGCAGACATAAAGGTTTTAGCCTCTAAATCATAACCGCCAAGAATCTTAAAGCTACCAGCCTTTTCTAGTGGCTTACCGAAACGATATACCGCTCCGGATAATTCCACTAAATCTTTAGTAGAGAAAGCCGCAGCAGCCTGACCTGCAAAATTTACCAAATCAAACGGAATTCCAGATTTCTCGAAAGCAATCTTTAATACCCGCTTTTTGATAACACGAACTGGCGCCCCAATCGCGCGCATGGCGCGACGAAAACCGTTCATGTCATTGGCCGAAAGGCCGGTAAAATCAGCAAGCACAACGGTGCGGGATTCCTGAATGGATTTCTCGCCCAATTTAAGTTGTTCTTGTTTTTGTAACTTGGTTTTCATTTTGTTGAATAAAAAAAGCGACCTTTCTGAGGCCGCAGACTAGAGTATAGAAACACGATTTAAGATCGATTTCTCCTCGGCAGGATGATTAAGCCCAAGGGCGCCTGCTGTCTACGGAACCTCAATACCTTAAACCAAAACCCACAAAAAGTCAAAACTACTCTTCTTCTAATACCTTCTTTAGTTTAGACGAAACTTTCGGCACCTTAACCTCTAAACGCACATATAACTCCCCCCGATTTTTAATTAAACCAGACTTCGGCATACCCTTACCGGACACCTTAATTGGCTCTCGCAAATTATGACCCACCGGAACTTCAAACTCCGCATTTCCCCCACTTATTTCTGGAACTGAAAATTTGTGACCCAATAAAATATCTTTTAATTTTATTTCCTTAACCGTCCATAAATCTGCTCCCCTTCGTTCAAAATGTTTATGTTGTGCTACTCGGATAATCACATACAAATCGCCTGCCGAACGCTCACCCATCTCCCCCGCTCCCGTAATTTTTATAGCCTGACCATCTTCAATACCCGCCGGAATTTTTACTTCAATTTCTTTTTCTCCGCTATGCGAACGAATTTTAAAATTAGCCTCCACCCCTCGATAGGCATCTTCTAAAGAAATTCTATGTTCCGCTCGAATATCTGCTCCGCGCGCACGAGCCGCCCGCGCAAATTGATTAAAGATATCAAAAATATCTCCAAAACCTTCTGCTCCACCTCCACCCTGAAAATCCCATTCAAAACCACCAAAGGGATTACCACCCTGAAACGGATTACCCCCACCCCCACCCTCAAAAGTTTGGCCATACTGATCATATTGAGCCTTCTTCTGTGGATTAGATAAAACCTGATAAGCCTCGTTTACTTCTTTAAATTTAGCTTCGTTACCACCCTGCTTATCTGGATGATGTTGATGAGCCATCTTGCGATAGGCCTTCTTAATGTCCTCTGCAGAGGCATTTTTTTCCACCCCCAAAACTTGGTAGTAATTTTTCGACATTAATTAATTTAGTTTAAAACTATAAACTCTCTAGCTCTCATCTCACTCGCTATCCGAGCAAAACCAAAAGCTATAAATAATTTATATAAAATCCAACCCAAAATTTGCATAATCCAAACCAACAAGAAAGACACGCCTCGCAAAGAGAAAAATACTAGAACCGCAAGAGAGGCAAAAAGCGCCTCTCTAAAAGCTGGAGCAAAACCATCTAAGAAACTTTTTAGAGATCGATAAATTGCATCCGTTATTGGCTCACTAGGAACTAACTTTAAATTAAGCGATTTCTCCAATTCTTCTCTAACTTTTTTAGCGGCTTCCGCTACCAACTGATTTTTAACCTGTGGAGTTACATAAGCCGAAGGATTAGAGAGACTAGTACTGACCGTGCGATTTACCAACTCCTCTCCAATTGCTACTAAAAATTCCCCAGTCGTACCGCTAAAAGAAACTTTAGGAAACTGTAAATTAAACACCGACTGCAAAGAGATAAATGTTTCCTTAGTAAGTCTTTTACCCAAAGCCTCCGAAAATCCACCCTGCTCTACAAATCTGGAATATCCTAAAAATACCGAAAAAAGTAACCACCCAGTTACGACCGCACTAGCCATTCTCCGAGCTGGCTCTTTAAACGCAGGTTTCATTCCATTCCGCGCTAAATGCCAAGCCACCGAAGAACCTCGATCCAGAAACCAAATCCACAACACCGAACCTACCGAGGCGGCGATAGAAAGTTCCTGATAATAATTGAAGAAAAAAGGTAATGCTATTAAACCCTGAACTAAAGTTAGAACTCGCAAATGCCAAGAGCTAGTCAAAAAAACTGACTGCAGAATAAATATAATTCCCAAAACTACTACACAAGCCAAGGCAAAATAAAAATAAGTAAATTCCACTCCCTGCAAAAAGATACTAAGAAAATACCCCGAGGCCGCGGAAGCTAAAATTCCAAAAATCCCCAAACCTAAAATCTTCCACCAATTGTGATCACTTTCCGCCTCACTGGACTGACTAATAATTTGGGGTATTCCTTGCATATACTAAGTTTAGCTTTTTGGAGTTTCAGAATCGTCTACGGTTGGATTATTTGGTTCGGTTGGTTGAGTTTCCGGTGTTGGTGCTCCAGCATTTCCATACATCGCCTGTCCAACCTTAGACAAAGAGGCTGATAAACTTTCCGAAGTGGATTTTATTAATTCCACATCGTCTTTACTCATTGCTTCCCGAACTGCAGTAACCTGTTTTGTAACTTCTTCTTTTATTTCTGCAGACACTTTATCTCCCGCATCCTTCAAAGATTTTTCTGCAGAATAAGCTAATGCTTCTGCTTGGTTTTTAGCCTCCACTAAAGTTTTCTTTTTCTCGTCTTCCGCCGCATGTTCCGCAGCTTCTTTCTTCAAACGCTCTACCTCGTCTTTGTTTAAACTAGTAGTTGCTTCAATTCTTACCGATTGAGTTTTACCTGTGGCTTTATCTTTTGCCGCTACTGATAAAATTCCATTTGCATCTATATCAAAAGAAACTTCTACCTGTGGCACTCCACGTGGCGCTGGCGGCAAACCATCTAAAATGAAGCGCGCTAAAGTTTTGTTATCCGCCATCATTGGACGCTCTCCCTGACCAATATGAATTTCTACCGAAGTTTGATTGTCCGCCGCCGTAGAATACACCTGGCTCTTAGAAGTCGGAATCGTTGTATTCTTTTGAATCATTGGCGTCGCCACTCCACCTAAAGTTTCTAGACTCAAGGTAAGTGGAGTTACATCTAGAAGTAAGATATCACGCACATCACCCTGCAAGATACCCGCTTGAATTGCGGCACCCACCGCTACCACTTCATCTGGATTAATTCCTTTGTGTGGCTCCTTACCAAATAATTTTTTAACTTCCTCTTGAATAAGAGGCATACGAGTCTGACCACCCACCAAAACTACTTCGTCTATTTCGGTAAGTTTTAAGCCCGCTCCTTTTGGCGCAGGATCCGTAACCGCCTTCTTCACTAACTCAATAGAATGTTTTACCAAGTCCTCTACTAAAGATTCTAATTTAGCCCGCGACAACTTCATGGAAAAATGTTTTGGACCCTCAGAACCCGAAGTTATATACGGCAAATTTATTTCCGTCTCCATGGAGGTGGAAAGTTCGTGTTTGGCACGTTCCGCTGCTTCCTTCAAGCGTTGTACCGCAAGCTGATCCTTAGATATATCAGCACCTTCCGTCTTTTTATATTCCTCTACTAAGAAATCAATAATTCTTTTATCAAAATCGTCTCCACCCAAGTGAGTATCGCCACCTGTTGCTTTTACTTCTACCGTGTCACTCGCAACTTCTAAAATAGAAATATCAAAAGTACCACCACCAAAATCGTAAACTACAATTTTTTCATCTTTCTTACGATTCATACCGTAAGCTAAAGCGGCAGCAGTTGGTTCATTTAAAACTCTACGCACTTTAAAACCGGCAATTTCTCCCGCGTTTTTAGTTGCCTGACGTTGAGAGTCGTCAAAGTAAGCTGGTACCGTAATTACCGCCTCTTCTATTTTTTCTCCTAACTTAGCTTCCGCATCTGCTTTCAACTTCTGCAAAATCATGGCCGAAATTTCTTCCGGATTATAATTTCGATCACCCATTTTTACTTCTACTCCACCGGTTGAACTTTCCTTCATTTCGTATGGCAACCAAGAAGCATCTTTTTGAACTTCCGAATCCTTAAACTTGCGACCAATTAAACGCTTTACAGAAGCAATAGTATTTTTCGGATTAACCACACTCTGACGTTTAGCCAGTAGCCCCGCCAAACGTTCACCTGATTTAGATAAAGCTACAATCGACGGAGTGGTGCGATTACCCTCCTGATTTTCTAAAACCCGCGCTTCTCCACCATCCATGATGGCCATGGCGGAATTAGTAGTACCGAGATCGATTCCAAGAATTTTAGGCATTTTATTTTTTTATTTGTTTAATTGATTTCTGGACTTTTTGATAAGAGAACTCTCACTGGTCGAATAATTTTATTTTCTAAAACATATCCTACACTCACTTCTTTCGCTACCGTACCTGGAGATTCACTAGCGGGTATTTCGCCCACCGCTTCATGACGAGCCGGATCAAATTCTGTTCCCGGCGGTACCGATATTTTTTCCAAACCCAATCTATGTAAGGTGTCCCACAACTGATTTCGAATCATCTCCAAACCTTGTTTGTCGGAAGAACTCTGCAGACCTAATTCAAAACTATCTAGAACTGGTAATAATTCTCGACAAACCGCCTCTAACTGAAACCGTGACATTAATTTTAAACGCTCTCCCTCTTCTTTTTTATAATTTACTAAATCCGCTTTAGCTCTTTGCCAACCCGCTAAATATTCATCTCGCTCCTTAGTTTGTTGATCTATAATCGGCTCCTCTAAAGGAATTTCTTTTTTTATTTCTTCGTCCATAGTTTAAATATTTTTTAATTGTTTGAAAATTTTAATCGGCTTTTGATAATCCATTCGCTTAGGCCCAATTAGAAATAGAGACCACTCTCCCCGCTCCGTTTCCACTCGACTCGCAATTAGGGATAAATTATCACTTCGTAAAACTGGCGATCGCCCAACAAAGATTCGCAAATCTTCATCAGCTTCAAATAAATTCTGAGAAGAAATCTCCTCCGCTAAACGTTCACACTCCTCAATCGCGCTAATTATATCTTCGGCTTGGCTCGCTTCTAAATTTTCTAAAAAATTATGAAATGGAGTGCGATAGGAATGTTTTTTATTTTCGTCATAACCCAAGGCCATTACCTTAAATTCTTCGGAAGCCATATTTAATAGCGACTGCATTTCTCCGTCTCGCACTGCGGACTGGTAAGTATCTAAGCCTCGCACCCTCTCCTCTGCCCGACCCAAAGATCGTTCGGCAAAAAATTTATAGGCTAAATTAGTTGGAAATCTACCACCTGAAGGATGATTTTGATAAAAATAACCAGCTTCCGTAAGCTCGTTTAATTCCCAGCGAATCATAGCTGGTTTAATACCAAAATCGTATCCCGCATAAAGATTAGCCGAGGTAATCGGCTCCCCAGTTTTTATATGATATTCCACCGCTGCCTCTAGGACCTGTCTATTCCTATCAGTCATCTTAACTATTATATTTTAGCACTCAAACTCGTCAAGTGCTAAT
>CAZHWX010000011.1:1827-13157 GCA_964536045.1 uncultured Candidatus Saccharibacteria bacterium | reverse complement strand
AACATGGTTGGGCCAGGATTTGTGCCATCCGCAAAATATCTCCAAAAAGCTAAACCATTACCATATCCACCCGTCATATTATAAAGTTTCCAATTATTGGCTGTGGCTCCAGTTTTTGTATTATTTTGTAAACTCAATGCCCCACCCTCTGGACTGTTTATAACAGAATTTATTTGTCCATAAAATTCTCCAGCTCCCGCAGTTAGGGTGGCCCAACTATTTGTACCAGCACCGCCAAAACTAGATTCGTCTCCACTCCAAAAGCCCACCTTAGGCCGATTCAGGCCGAGAATGGCAACCATATCATTATTCACTCCATCATTACCGCTTCGCAATTTAATTACATCTCTAGCAGCGGAACCACCCGTCTTAGCAGAAAGATCTATCGTTACCGGCTCAGTAAAAGTGGAAGACTGATTGCCCACAGGAATAACTGGCCAAGCACTTTTACAATCCGTAGCTGGATTTGCTCCATCATTAAAACAAAGGGAGGCACCGGCCACAATGGAGACTTTTGCTTTTCCAGAACGGTTAGCTCCAAACATTGAAAGTACTGTGTTTTTTGAAGCTCCTCCATCTGCGTCCGGAGTAGAGAAATTTAAAACATTAACCCCTCCGACTGCTGAAGTGGATTTAAGATCCCAATTACCTATAGAGAGTGGATTAGTACTAGTCGCTTCAGCACTTCCTGAACCAATAGATTTCCAATCAGCACCATCATAAAGTTTTACCTCTTTGGCGGTGGAATCATAATAAATAGTACCCGCTACAGGCAGAGATGGTTCCCCAAGAGACGGGAGTTTTATACCCTCTCCAATAAAGTTAAAAAGATTACGACTATTAAAACTTAAAGAACTAACACCCCAAGAAATTCCGCTTCCTGGCTCTAGTTTAAGTGAATCCAATTTACTCAAATCTTCTAATCTAAGTTGTGGTAATAATAAAGATGCACCCTTGCTTTGAGGAATTGAGCCCTCATCAATTGGTAATTCCGGATCTGGAGAATTAATAGAAAATGAACCAGTTGGACCAGTCCACGCACCAAAAGAAAAACTCGGCAATAAAAGAACACCAACCAAAAAAACCGAGAAGACTGTTTCTAGTTTCTTCATTACTTATATTATACAGAAATCAATTATAAAAATCTGTGCACAAATAAAAAATCCCCGAAAATATCTCGGGGATTTTATTTCACCAGCATCATTCTCTTTGTTGCCACAAAATTACCAGCCTGAATTCTATAGAGATAGATTCCAGAAGATAAGTTTTTAGCATTAAAGACTGCGGAATGTTCACCAGAGGAAAATTCTCCATCTGCCAACACTGCAATTTCTTTACCCAACAGATCGTAAACCGTAAGTTTTACATACTGTTTACTCTCCAATGAATATTTAATCACAGTGCTCGGATTAAACGGATTCGGATAGTTTTGACTCAAACTAAAATCTTTCGGCAAATGATTTTCATCGCCCACCGAAGTCGCAAAGTCTGCAATCAATTCTATTGAATCGAGCTTACTTAATCCGTTGTGCTCTACCAACAACTTACCTCTCTTCACTCCAGAAACTGAATCCTGAGTGAATTCCACCACCACATTGGTAGAGGCCTGAGGAGCTATAGTTGTAATAGAACACCGAACAGAAAAGCGAGCATCATCCGTCCAAATTTTGGAAATAACCAAAGGAGCATCTCCAGCATTGGTAACCAAAATCGAATCCACCCTCTTTATTCCTTGAGCAACCGCACCAAAATTAACTTTCGGTTTAGTTGTTTTAAATCTGGCAAACTTTGGTTCGCCACCGTCATCAATCAAGAAGGAACTATTATCCTGACGCACAAGATAAAAATCATCTATGTACATCTGAGCTTTAACATTTTCGCTAGATGAAAAAAAACTGTAGCAAAAAACAATTAAATCTAAAGAATCTTCCTGAAAATTAGCAGTGGAAAAATCAACCGGTCGTTTAATGCCCACATCAAACCTAGAAAAACCAAACTTTCTAACACTCTTCATTCCATTAATATTTTCAGAGTTACCTAAAAAAATCTCCACATCAAAAAAATTATTATTCTTCTTAGTGGTAAAGGTATCCAAAAATATTAAGAATTCTCCAAGTGCCGGTTTTTTGTATTTTTTATCCAACCGCTTAATCCAAAAATATTTGGTTGGACCAAAAGATCGCAGACCAAACACCTGTGAACTTTTTCCAGAAATGGCGGAATCCTCCGTAAGGTGGGTCCAGGCGCTATCCTGTTCCCCTCCCTCTGCTTTCCAAAAATACCAATTATTCACGGTATCTTTGTTGGCAACTTCACTAGCAAACAAATTTGACGTCACTACTAAGAGCAACGCCAAGAAAAATAATGCATTTTTCATAACGCCCTCCTTAAGTGATTTATTATTAAATTATTTAATTACTGTGGGTATTATACCACACTATTAAGGAAAAATCAATAAAGGGCTTAAAACCTGGATAAAACGGTTTTTGGGTGGCTTATTCCCCAACCTGGTGATTAGTTATAAAATTATTAGGAACAAATGATTTGGAAACTTTTTGAATCAACAATAGAAACCCTCAAGACTGACAACAAGGAGCAAGCTTGGAAGTTTTTAAATGAGGCTAAGAAACAACTCCCCTCACCGTCAGATAAAGACTATGACAATACAATTGTAATGATGGCATATATTGAGGATTATCTAAATGAGGTACCATCAATAGAATTGAAAGAATTGATAAAAGAATTTGAAAAAACTAAACAAAAAATTATATGAGCTTAAGAACAAAAATAGTTACCACCCAAAAATATAATAAATTATTTAAGAGTTTTTTAGACAAACCCTATCCCCTAATACTAAAAAACAAAAGGCAAACTTTAGTTTATTTTGGATGTATACACACCAGAGACCAGAAAGATGGACAGTACAAACAAAATAAAAAGTTGTTTAGTAACTTTTTAGAATTAACTAAAGGAAAAGAAAGAATTGTTTTTGTAGAAAACTACTTACCAACCCTAGAAACAACAGAAATGGAAATGGTGAAGAAACATGGATTTTCTGGGCAGAATACTTGGTTAGCCAACAAACAAAATATCCCCGTCAGTTGCCCAGAGCCAGAATGGGAATGGATTTTGGAATTTACTGTTAAAGAAATTAAAGATAAGACTCAAATTGCCACGTGGATGTTTTTAAATACCCTGGGGAGATTTGTTAAAAATAATTCTATTGAAAAAGAAAATATAAAAGCAATTGAAGGTTCTTTGTTATATATAAATAAAAGCCTAAAAACTGAGAATGTTTACGACAAAATAAGAAAACTCTTAATTGGGAAGCCTTATAAAATTAAACTAGACGAAGATATAAAAAATATTTGGAAAGAACAACTCGATTATCAAAAAATAAAAAATATTCAAGATCCATTTATAACAAAAACTAAACTTAATAAAGTTGGCACAGTGATTAATCTTGCGAGAGATACTTGGATTGCTAATCAAATACTAAACTCGCTTAGTGGGGGTAAAAGCGTTTTTGCGACTTTTGGTTTAAATCATGTGCTATCTCAAAAAAAATTCTTTGAGGATTATTTTAAATAAAAAAGCCGGCGTTAGCCGGGGTGCAAAAAAATTAAAACAATTAAGACTCCGCAAATTTTTTATATTGATTTAAAGTAATTAAACCAATTTCAGCTCTCCTATTATCTACATTTTTCTCGTCCTCAATAGGTAAAAATTCAATGGAGTTATCTGGTAGGCGTTTGAATTGGGTTCCATATAGTTGTGGTTTATTTTCATAAACGCGAATTTTATCCACAAAATATGCTAAGTGATCTTGATCAATTTCGGAAATATTCGCATTTTTAAATATCCCTTCAATGTTTTTTAAAAAATCAAAATCTGCATGTAGGGACAAAGCAACTCCAGCTTTGTAGACTTCGTAGTTTTCTTTATTTTTAAATGGAAAACCGTTTAAATCAACGTATTTTTTAAATTCATTAACTACCTCTTTATTCCTAGCTTCAAACTCTGAAAGCGTTATCTTTCCTATAGTATAAAGTTTTATAGCTTCTTGATCCATGGAAAGTAATTTAAGCAACTGATGAATACCCATAATCTTGATTCAAGCATAAAAATATAGCCCTTCCAATAGGAAGGGCTACTTTGATCTTATATTGTATCGCCATCATCGGAATTAGGCGGCTTTGTATCAATTTCCGCAACTATGTCGAGATTTTGAGCTTCTTTCGGGAGAATCTTTGCTGTTCTCGAAGTAAGCATAGTTATCGGAGCCCGATCAGCAACAAAAGAAGAGTTATTATTGATCTTACCCGAACCAACATGGGGCTGATGCGAAATACCTGAGGATGCATATCCTTTTTTCATAAATACTCCTTTCTGATGTTATATATTAGGATGACAACGTGACTAGAATCCATCAAATTTCTAGCTCGTAAGTGAATTAATAAGTGATCTACTTATAGTATAACCCAATTTTAGCTGCGAAGGTAACCATTGACCCTGAGGATTTATTTCAAAAAACGTATATCCATTAGAACTCGAAAATGCTAGGTCTATACAGCCAAACCTAAGACCTAACAATTTAGTTATTTTTACACATTTTTTTGAAATACTATTAGGTAAAATATGTTTTTTATAAATTCTTTTGCCAGCATAGTTTCTCCAATCAAGATTATCTGTTTCTTTGCAACCATCTAAAACTATCTCTGCTGCAAAAACATCATTATCTATAACCGTGACTCGAATATCACAATCCTTCTTTATTGCCTCTTGAAATATAACTGGACAATTTCTGATCATATGAATATTAGAAAGTATAACTTTTGGATCAATCACCTTTGTAAAAACAACTCTATTACCTCTTGAGTCATCTTTGCTGTTTGGAGACAACCTCATCAGAGCAGTACCTACGGGTTTCATTGTTAGCTGCTTATTTCCCAACCTATCCAAAAAACTCTTAAATTCCGTAGGAGAATTGGTTATACAAGTTTCAGGTATTTTGAGACCAATGTTCTGAGCAATTTGTAATTGAACAGGCTTCCTACACGCCAACCTTGTTGCCTCTGGGTCAGATATCCAATTTACTTTAGGTAAAAAATCTCGAACCGATCTTATAACCATTTCACTTTCTAGATTTATATATAAATCCATAGGATCTTGTTTTTTTGTTTTTTTCAGACCATTTGGTCTTCTCCACCAGACCCCACAAATTTCTCCTGTATTTAACATTTTTTTACCAAGCCGGAAGAAAAATTTAGAAAATTTATCATACCTAAATGAAATTTCAGAACTGGCTGGATAAACAGATGAATCAAAAACAACAACTTTGAAACCGGATTTCTTTGCTTCGCGTTGAACAAATGTAGCGTGTTCATCTCCCGTGTAAGAGACAATCAAAATAGTTTTCATAACCCCTCCAATAATTATTAAATTTTAAACATTCTTCTAATATTAAACTACACAATCCAATAAAAATCAAGGCAGTCTTTGAAGGTTAGATAAATACGGAACAAAATCACTATTTTAAGAATGGGATTGCTATAATAAACATATGAACAAGTACTTGATTGGGATATTAGTAATAATCCTAGTTGTGGCTGGGGTCTGGGCCGGAATGGAGTTGGGTAAAAAACAAGGTAAAGATTTAGCCGACACCAATCTAAAAGAAGTGGTGGATTTGGCTTTTCCTAAACCACCAGAAGATATCCGCATGTTAAATGGGGTGGTTAAGGCGGTATACGGAGCAGCAGTCCAATTTGAAATGGACAGCTTAGAAGATTATTTACCAAAAACTGATGGCACCGCCAAAGCTAAAGAGGTGCGTTACGCGGTTGTTACAAGTAAGACCGAGCTAGTACGTTACGATATGAATAAAATTGGAGCTGACGGCAATCCCCCACAAACCAAAATTACTATTAGCGACCTAAAACCGGGAACCCCAATTACGGTACGGGCCACAGAAAATATTAGAAGCACTGAAAAATTTGAGGCTATAAGAATAGAAACTGCGGTTTATTAAAATAAAACAACAAATTTTTAATCCCAAACAGTAATGTTTGGGATTTTTTGTATTCTTGAAAAATAGTCTATTTGTGTAATTATGGGAGGGATGAATTTAATCCCTACCGTTATAGAAAAATCTCCCTACGGCGAACGCGCCTATGATATATATTCGCGTCTTTTGAAGAACCGCATAATTTTCTTAGGTGGAGTAATTGACGACGAAGTTGCTAACAGCATAATTGCTCAGCTTCTATTTCTAGAATATGAGGATAGTAAAAAGGATATTCAACTTTACTTAAACACCCCAGGTGGTTCGGTTTCGTCTGGTTTGGCTATCTACGACACCATGCAACACATTAAGTCTCCAGTTTCCACTATTTGCGTGGGTCACGCCGCTTCTATGGGTTCGGTTCTTCTATCCGCGGGGGCAAAGGGTAAGCGCTATGCTCTACCAAACTCTGAAATCATGATGCACCAAGTAATGGGCGGTGCGGAGGGCCAAGCAATAGAAATAGATATTGCGGCTCGTCACATTTTGAAAGTTAAGGAACGCTTGAATCAAATTTTGGCTAAAAACACTGGTCAAAAAATAGACAAGGTAGAAAAAGATACCGATCGTGACTTCTTCTTATCCCCTAACGAGGCTAAGGAGTACGGCCTAATAGACGAAGTATTAAAAGGAAAAGCTAAGTAATTAAAAACCCCGCTACGGCGGGGTGATTTTTTGGACAAAAATAAAGGCATCCAAATAGCGGATGCCTTTTATATGAGGAGATGACGGACAGCGAACTTTGTAAAAGAACGGGAAAATTTGAGCGATGCTCGAGATGACTCAGAGAGTCATTTAGTAACTGATATTTAGACTATGTTAAGTACCGCTGGGAACAGTATAGCAGATCGCACCCTATGGTACAATGTGGATAAATGAAATTGGCTAAAAACATAACTACTGAGCGGATTTTAAACCGTGGAGTAGAGGGTATGGAAGTTCGTGCTAGCTTAGAAAAAAAACTAACTTCCGGAAAAAAATTACGAGTAAAGTTTGGGATAGATCCAACGAAACCGGATATTCACCTAGGTCACACAGTGGTACTCCGCAAGCTACGTCAATTTCAAGATGCCGGACATAAAGCAGTTTTAATAATTGGCGATTTTACCGCACAAATTGGCGATCCTTCGGGCCGCTCAGAAGAACGAGTACCCCTAACCAAAAAAGATGTTACTACTAATTTAAAGGGTTATTTAAAACAGGCTGGTAAAATAGTGGACTTAAAAAAAGCGGACATATATTACAACTCTTCTTGGCACGAGAAAAAGGGGCTTAAACCATTTTTAGAACTTCTAAAAGCTGCTTCCGTTCAACAATTATTAGAAAGAGAAGATTTTCAAAAACGTATTAAGGAGGGAGCAAAAATATCCGCCCTAGAAATGACTTACCCGCTTCTACAGGGTTATGACTCAGTTATGGTTAAAGCCGATGTGGAATTAGGTGGAACTGATCAATTATTTAATTTAATGATGGGCCGAAGAGTTCAACGGCACTTTGGTCAGCCAGAACAAGACATTATCACCATGCCACTTTTAGTGGGTACGGATGGTAGTAAAAAAATGAGTAAGAGCTATGGAAATTATGTGGGAGTGACCGAAGAGCCAACTAAAATGTTTGGGAAAATAATGTCTATCCCAGATAGCTTAATTAATAATTACTTTGAATTATTAACCGAGGAACAAGTGCCGGAAGGTTTTGGTCCACGAGAAGCTAAACTTACTCTCGCAGAAATTATTGTAGAAAAATTACACGATCAGAAAAAAGCCTTGAATGCCAAAGAAGAATTTGTGCGAGTATTTTCTAAGCGAGAAGCACCAAAAGAAGCGCCGGAATTAAAATCCGCCGGCGAGGAATCCAGAATTTTAGATTTGGCGGTGAAAGCTCTACCTCAAGAAAGTAAAAGCGAGTTGCGACGGTTAATTGCTCAGGGCGCAGTACACCTAGGAGAAAGACAATTCCGCGATGCGGATGACTTGTGCACTCCAAAGAAAAACGAAATTCTAAAAATAGGAAAACATCGTTTCTTTAAAATAATTTAAAGAGTAAATATGAAAAAATATTGGTGGCTAATAATATTAATTTTGGTAGGTGCTGTTTATTTTTTTACCCGACCCGCCATTGCCCCAGAAAATCCAGAACCCTCTTTTAAGGGTCCGAATGGACAGCCAAATGTGAAGGGACCAAACACTCCTCCGCCCGTCAATTAAAGACTTGAGATTTTCTAAAAAAAACTTTAAGCTCAACAGGCGGATTTAAGAAGCGGGCATGGTTTAGTGGTAGAACACGTCCTTGCCAAGGATGAGACAGGAGTTCGATTCTCCTTGCCCGCACCAATATAAAAAGGATCCAATTGTTGGATTCTTTTTATTTTGAGGCTACAAACAAAAACTCTCTTACGAGAGTTTTTTATTTGTAGCCCCAGGGAGAATCGAACCCCCGTTTACGCCGTGAAAGGGCGTTGTCCTAACCACTAGACGATGAGGCCTTAGCGAGCAGAAAAACAATAATTCATATTATTGTTTTTTGCGAGCGAAGGTTGAATATCTTTATCTTAAAGATATGAGGCCGTGTTTTAAAGCTCTAATGCGGAGGCGAAAGGATTCGAACCTTTGGACCGGTTTCCCGGTCAGCTTCTTAGCAGGAAGCTGCATTCGGCCACTCTGCCACGCCTCCAAAGAGCACGGTAAGAATAACTTTTATTTTTGCTAGCTTCAAGTGTATTTCCAGTCTGTTACAATACATGTAATGGAGTTAGCAAATAAAGAAATCGTTTGGAAGTCGCCGGAGTTCGAACACAACGAAAAAAATCCCCTTTGGTTTTTAACCGTCTTAGTGGCCGCTCTTATTTTATTAATTATTGCCTTGTGGCAGGCAAGTTACTTTTTTGCCGTATTTATAATTTTATCCACTGGATTAATCTTTTTCTATAGTCGGCAGGTACCAAATATGCGGGAATGCCGAGTTTCAGATAGGGGTATTAAGATTGGTAGTCGTCAGTTTGTATATGCAGATTTTGAAAATTTCTCCATTTATGACCGTCCGGGCAGAATTGATGAATTAATCCTTCGACGTAAGATTTTATTCAATCCATTAATCCATGTACCTATCGATGCTCGTTTTGTGCCTAGCGTAAGAGAGGTTTTAGCCAAACGCATAAAAGAGATTCCACACGATGATACGGTTTTGGACGCCTTTGTAGATTGGTTTGGATTCTAAATTAGCTAAACACTACTTGCGATAAAGGCTTTTTTTACGTTACAGTTAGCTCTGTTTGCGCCCATAGCTCAATGGATAGAGCGTATCCCTGCGAAGGATGAGATTGCGGTTCGATTCCTCATGGGCGCACAAACTACAAACACCTCACAAATGGGGTGTTTGTTTTTAAAACAAGCCCCAATTCTCCAAAAACCCTTTTATAATCTACATTTTTTGGACCAAACCATTTACTAATGCCGGTTTTCTTGGTATTCTGCGTTCGCTATGAAAATTCGTCCTCCAGTCGTGGCAGTAATGGGTCACGTAGACCATGGTAAGACCACCCTATTAGATTTTATCCGTAAAACTCGTGTAGCAGAGCGGGAATCTGGGGGTATTACCCAATCTATCGGTGCCTATGAAATAGAACACTCTGGTAAACAAATAACCTTTATTGATACTCCTGGACATGAGGCTTTTGCTAATATGCGCGCCCATGGGGCTAGAGTGGCGGATTTAGCCATATTAGTGGTGGCCGCAGACGACGGCGTTAAACCTCAAACCAAGGACGCCCTAGCCAAAATAAAAGAGGCTCAGATCCCGTTTGTAGTAGCTATTAACAAAATGGATAAGCCAGGCGCAGATTTGGAAAAAACTAAGGCTGACTTAAGTCAAAACGAAATTTTTTTGGAAGGTTATGGGGGTGATGTGTCCTGGCATGCGATTTCCGCTAAAACCGGAGATGGAGTGTCCGAACTTTTAGATTTAGTTCTTTTAGCTTCCGAAATAGAACCACCACTAGAACCAATGGAATTAACCTCTGGAGTAGTAACTTCAGTACGTAGAGATCCCCGCCGAGGTGTGGTGGTAGGAATTGTATTAAAGAGTGGAGTTTTAAAACCGGGAATGTTTGCCGCTACTCCTACCGCTTCCGGAAAAGTGCGAGCTATAGAAAATTTCTTAGGTAAACCAACTAAAGAGATTTCTCCTAGTTCTCCATGTGTAGTTTTAGGGTTTGAAGATTTACCAAAAATTGGTGAGGTATTAGTAGCTGGCAATAATTTAGATGCTGTACAAACCGCGGTAGCTAGCAGCGATAAAAAATCGGAAATGGATTTTGAGAGTGACGCTAACTCTAAAAATTCTTTACGTTTAATTTTGAAAGCGGAAGAATCTGCTTCTTTAGAAGCCTTGATTGGAATTATTCGAAGCACCGAATCTCCTATTCCACTACAAATATTATCCGCGGGTATTGGGCCAGTGCACGAAACCGATGTAAAAGCTGCAGACTCTGCTCATGGTATTGTCGTAGCTTTCCGTTCCGAACCAGACAAGGCCGCAGAAAATCTTTCTCGTTCTAAAAAAATTCCTATTTTATCTTCTTCTATCATCTACGAACTTCAAAAATCTATCTTGGATTATGCTCGCACTGCCGCCGGTGCGGTTGGATCTAGTGCAGAAATTTTAGGAGTCTTCGGAGAACGCAAAGGCAGAGAGCAAGTAATTGGTGGTAAGGTGACCGTGGGTAGCGTAAAAAATAAAAGTGTTTTTGAAATTTGGAATGGTGACCGAAGAATTGGTGCGGGTAAAATTCTAAATCTCCAGAGTAACCGGGCAGATGCGGAAGAAGTAACGGAGGGTAATCAATTTGGTATGCTCGCGGAAACCGACGAGCCGGTTAAAGTCGGTTGTCGATTAGCTTTCTTAGAATAATGAGAACTTTTAGAAATTTACGAATGGCGGAAGTCATTCGTTCGGAACTTGGTAAGATGCTTGTTCGAGATTTTGAATTTACCGGCTTTGTAACCATCACCGACGTACAAGTCTCTTCGGATTTATTGCTCGCCGAAATTAAGCTTGGTATTATTCCTCCAGAACAGGGGCCAAAAATTTACGACATGTTGAACTCTCAAGCTCGACAAATTCGCGGGGAATTACTTCGTAAGATGAATATCCGTCCGATGCCTGAGTTAGAATTTTACATAGACGAAGAGACAATTCGTCCCCTTTCTAAATAGAGATATTTGCGGCATGGCGAAGTTGTAACGCTGGAGTCTGCAAAACTCCCATG
>CAZHWX010000011.1:0-1817 GCA_964536045.1 uncultured Candidatus Saccharibacteria bacterium | reverse complement strand
TTGTGCCCGGGGCCGGACTCGGCTTCGTCTCTCGTCTCGCCGTCACTCGGTTCGAACTAGCCACCGCCTCGCTGCGGCGAGTAGCTTCCCGCCGCAACGCTCCGGCGTTCGAGTCCTAAATCAGAGCGCACAGGCGCTCTGATTCATAAATAATAAAAAACTTCCTTACGGAAGTTTTTTTGTGCCCGGGGCCGGACTCGAACCGGCACGGCTTATAAAGGCCAAGGGATTTTAAGTCCCTCGCGTATACCATTTCGCCACCCGGGCAATAACCGAAGTGTAAATATAACAGAAGAATAATTCAACTTCAAAACAAAACCCGCTTCACAAGGAAACGGGTTTTTAACCAACCGGAAAATTATTTCCGCTTCTTGGTTTTCTTAGCCTTCGAAGCTTTCTTTACAACCTTCTTAGCTTTTGAAGTCTTTTTTGCAGCTTTTTTCTTTGCCATTTTAAAATTTATTTTTTTGTAAGTGTGGGCGTGGGTATGCCCGAAACTAACGTTGGACTGTCGACCTCCACAATCTCGTTGTTTCATATTTAATTGTAGAAGAATTGTTTTAAAAAAATCTGTGGATAACTTAAAAAAATAAAAAATACAAAAATATTTTTCTAATTTAATAAAAAATTAAAGTTTTTTGAAAATAAAATTTAAATAAT
This sequence comes from uncultured Candidatus Saccharibacteria bacterium, assembly GCA_964536045.1. GTDB lineage: Bacteria > Patescibacteriota > Minisyncoccia > UBA6257 > GWB1-50-10 > CAZHWX01. Next base: position 1,157 of record CAZHWX010000011.1, on the reverse strand, counting down.
TTTTACTGCCGGGTTTAAAAGTTTGAAAAAATAATAATTCAAATCCATTTTCTTTTAATAAATTTTTTATTTCTTCTTCTTTATAAAAACTGAAAAGCCGAGGCAGATTAACGCCGGCAGTTTCTTTGTATATTTCTCCTTCTCCCTCAATTAAACCCAATCCAAAGAGCCCGCCACTCTTAAGGACTCTTTTTATTTCCTGAATTGGGATCTGAATTTCAGATTTAGGAATATGAAGTAAGGCAGTATAAGACCAAACCCCATCAAAAGAATTATCGGGAAACGGTAAATTATTAAAATCCCCTACAATAGCTTGTAAACCTTTTTCAGAACAAATTTTTACCATCTCCTCCGAGGCATCTAAACAAGTTACCTCTAATCCTTTCTCTTTTAGAATTAGCGCATCTCGCCCAGGACCACTACCTACATCTAAAATCTTTTTAACGACTAACCCTGCGAATTTATCAAAAAAATCTCTAGGAAATCTTTGCCAAAAATCTGTAGTTTCTAAATCGTATTCAATCGCCAACTGATTGTAGGTATCTATGGTTTTCTTATCCATGTTGCGGAAGGTGGAGGATTCGAACCTCCGATGCCTTATGGGCATACCGCATTTCAAGTGCGGCGCATTCGACCACTCTGCCAACCTTCCCTAAAAAGACTTTAACCTAACAATTCTTATTAGCCAAATAATTATTGAACTGAGGCCGCTACCCTAGCCCACTCACAAAGTTCACTTGGACTTTCTAAAATTTCCGCAGGTACTTCGTAATAATTTTTTAATGTTTTACCTGGTGCATAAGTAAATGGTTTCATTTCCAATTCTATATATCTTTTAGCAGTTATTGGATTAGTTTTAAAATACAAAACTCCATCACTTAAGATAGCGAAGAAGTTTTCTCCTAAATATAATCCCCAACTACCAAACATTCGGCGATGACGAACTATGCCCAACTCGCCAAGTTGATCTAAAACAAATTCTAAAAAATCTTCGCCTTTCGGCATTTGGTGGACCCACGGGGAGTTGAACCCCGAACCCATCCATGCCATGGATGTGTGATACCGCTTCACCATGGGCCCGTGCGCCCTGTAGGGATCGAACCTACGACCTTCACAATGTCAATGTGACGCTCTACCACTGAGCTAAGAGCGCTCTC
>CAZHWX010000010.1:11671-13405 GCA_964536045.1 uncultured Candidatus Saccharibacteria bacterium | reverse complement strand
CCAAAAGAAATGGGCTAGTGAAAGCAAAGGTCACTAATTCTTTTCCGCCGATAGCAGAAGCAGTAGCTACAGTATTACCACCAGTCTTCAAGACAAAGTTGGTCAAGTTGCTGTTAGCAATCGAACCACCTTCGGTCAAAGAAACGCGGTAGACCATAACATCTTCAGTAGAGCCAGCAGTGAGTTTGAACTCAGCTAACTTGGCTTGCATTTCACCAACTTTAGGATTGGACGGAGCCGCACCAGAAGCAGCGGTGATCGTACCAACCGACTGGCCACCAATGGTCATTTCATTGCCCATTACAGTGCCCATAGTCGGGGCTGGTACGCCTCCAGCAGTCGTCAACACGAAGTAATTTTTGTTAGACGGGGTTGCAGAAGAGGAGATGTCCGCCACCAAAGACAAAGTCTTAGAACCCATGACCTGAAGGCCAAGGCTCATGAAACTTACTTCATGGGTGGTGGAATTAATGGAACGACCGTTGGTTAAACGGGTGTTTCCATCATATAGGTAGAGGCCTCCAGAACCGAAGTCCGAGGTGGCACCGATACCCATACGCTTAAAGACCAAGGAATCCAAAGTACCCGTACCGGAAACGTTAAATTTCAAGACGGTTACGCCAGTTGCACCTTTCGGTACAGAGGAGCTCATCGGATTATCGATCGCAGTGGAGACGGAGAAACCGGACGAAACAGTGCCCGGAGGTACGGAAGTTCCCGGAGGAACAACACCACCTACAGAAGCAATTGCCGAACGGGTCTTCGGACCAAAGTAACCAGCGGCTGGCGAAATACCAGACGCTTTCTGCCAAGCTGCCAACGCGGATTGGGTCATAGGACCGAATAAGGTGGTAGCAGTAGCAATTTTCAAGTACCCCTTGCTAATCAAAATGTTTTGCAAAGCGGTTACGTCTGCGCCCTTAGAACCCACGGTGAGGTCGCGAGTAAAGTTATAGGACGAAGTTACGTTAGAACCAGCATTGTTATTTAATTGAGATTGCAAAGTAGCAATCTGCGCCAAAAGCGCAGCGATTTGTGCCTGGAGGTCAGTAGACTGAGCCATCGCAGGAGCGATGCCGGACAAACTTACTGCCGTTACGACAGATAAGCTGATCGAGGCAAATTTAGTAGCAAATTTACTCATTTAATTAATTTTTAGACTTTTTATTCGATATAAAAAGTTTTTTGTTTTTGTTTTCTCGACCTTTTTCGTGTTCTGGATCATCCCCGCTTCCCCCTTCGACGCTCCGCCCAGAGTGAGGATCGGGGGAACAGGGGGCTAAAGAATGAGTTTGGTTACAAAAAAGAAAGATCCCGCTTCAGTGCGGGAGTAGTAAAGAGAATATATAAGAATGGTACCCCTTGGATATCTCCTAGGGTTAAAGCGTATAGCACGCTTCCAGTTCTATAATTCTTTTCACTTAGCCTCACACTAAGCGACGGAATTCTAAGACTGAAATTTTCAAAAGGCAAGACTTTCGCCTTCTAAGAAAGATAACGAAAAAGAGCCTATTTTGTTACTAATATAGAAGGAAATAGGTACAAAAGGACCAAAGACAAGGAAAACACTAGAAAAAATGAGGCTAATTTACCCCCCGACAACTCCCCTCGTTCTGCCTTAATAACCGACAAAACGGAGAATAGGCCAGCCAAACCTACAAACCCAGCGGCCGAGATTGGGTCGGAAAAAATCAAATCGCCCAAAATCGTAACCTGCAAAGACACCAAAGCTAC
>CAZHWX010000010.1:0-11571 GCA_964536045.1 uncultured Candidatus Saccharibacteria bacterium | reverse complement strand
AAAACCAAACCACCCGCCAAATTAAAACCAAGCGTAATTGGAACTAACACCATCCATAATAAAAGACTGCTGCGAAATTTGGTTCGCTCAATTGGTTCTTGTAAGTAAGCCCAAAAAGAAGCCAGCACATAAGCGATCCAACCCCAAACCCCAACCGGCAAAATGGCGAGCGCCACCGCCGGCAAGGCAAAACTAAACCTTAACCACCACTTCGCGTCGAGCATTTAAATCTACGGTTGCCTTATCCCCTTCTTTTATTTCTCCCCGCACTAATTTATCAGCTAAGGCATCTACAATGACCTTTTGAATAAATCTTTTTACGGGACGAGCTCCATAATCTGGATTAAAACCATGCTCTGCTAAATATTTTTTAATCGCTGGACGCACCGTCATCTTTATTCCTTTATTTTTTAATCTCTTTTCTACTCGATCTAATTGGATATCTACAATTGCCTCAATATCTTTCGGAGTAAGCGCGCGGAAAATTACCGTTTCGTCTAAACGATTTAAAAATTCTGGACGAAAAGTTTCTTTTAGAGCTTCTTCTACGCGGGTCCGGAATTCTTCTTCTTTTAATTTCACCACTTCCCCCTTACCCGAATCAAAACCTAACTGCGATAACTCTCTAAAGTAAGAACTACCCACATTAGAAGTAAGAATTATTACAGAATTTCTAAAGTTAACAGTTTTACCCTTTCCATCGGTAAGTCGTCCATTATCTAAGACCTGCAACAAAATATTAAAGACTTCTGGATGCGCTTTTTCTATTTCATCAAACAAAATGAGACTGTATGGACGATGCCGAACAATATCCGTAAGTTGCCCACCCTCTTCGTGACCTACATAACCCGGAGGTGAACCCACCAATCGACTAACCGCGTGACGCTCCATATATTCCGACATATCAATCCGCACCAAAGCCTTCTCGTCATTAAACATTAATTCCGAAAGTGCTCTAGCTAACTCCGTTTTACCTACTCCAGTTGGACCTAAAAATAAGAAGGATCCCACTGGTCTATCTTCATCCGATAATCCAGCTCGCGAACGACGCAAAGCTCGAGCTACCGCCGTTACCGCTTCATCCTGTCCCACCACTCGAAGTTTTAAATCTTCTTCTAAGTGCACTAACTTTTGCATCTCCGATTCCAACATTCTAGAAACTGGTACTCCGGTCCAACGGGAAACCACCATCGCAATATCCTCCTCACTTACTGTTTCGCGAATAAACTTCCCCTTACCATCTTTTTTTAGATGTTTCTTTTCAAATTCTTTTTGCTCTTTCTCTGCCTGCGGTAATTCGCCATACATAATCTTGGCTACTCTCTCCAAATTACCCTCACGTTCTGCCCGTTCGGCCTCTCGTCTTAAATCATCAATTTTCTTTCTAATTTCGTGAAACTTTTCTAAAGATTTTTTTTCTTCTTGCCACTTACCAGAAACTTCTTCATTTTCCGAACGTAGAGTATTTAATTTTTTATTAACTTCTTTTAATCGCTCTGTTTTTTTCTTACCACTTTCTCCGGTTAAAGAAGATTTCTCTATTTCCAAACGAGTAATTTCTCGACGCGCTTTGTCGAGTTCACTTGGTAAACTTTCGGACTCTAAGCGTCGGCTAGCTGCCGCCTCATCAATTAAGTCCACTGCCTTGTCGGGCAAAAAACGATCTGGTAAATAACGCGCCGATAAAGACACCGCCGCTACAATTGCCTCGTCGGTAATTTTTAAACCATGATGCACTTCATATTTTTCTTTTAAGCCACGTAAAATTGCCACTGAATCTTCAATGGTCGGCTCCTCTACTATAATTGGCTGAAATCGACGCTCTAAAGCAGAATCCTTCTCAATATATTTGTGATATTCCTTTAAAGTAGTGGCTCCAATTGCTCGTAATTCTCCACGCGCTAACGCTGGCTTTAATAAATTAGAAGCGTCCAATGCTCCCTCTGCCGCACCCGCTCCCACAATCATATGTATCTCGTCGATAAATAATAAAATCTTTCCCTCCGATGCCTGTACCTCTTTTAAGAAGGCTCGTAAACGATCTTCAAATTCTCCTCGAAATTTAGTACCCGCAATCATTGCCCCCAAATCCAAAACTAAAAGTTCTTTATTTTTTAAAGGCTCCGGCACATCTCCCGCCACGATGCGTTGAGCCAAACCCTCTACAATTGCAGTTTTTCCCACTCCCGGCTCCCCAATTAGAGCGGGGTTATTTTTGGTTCGGCGCGAAAGAATCTGCATCACTCGACGCAACTCCTCATCCCGTCCAATTAATGGATCTAATTTCCCATCCCGAGCTTTTTGGGTAAGATTTACCGAATATTTTTCTAAAACTCGGAACTTAGATTCTGGAGTTTCGTCGGTTACTCGCGAAGCCCCTCGCAACTCTTTAAAAAACTTTAAAACCTTATCTTTATTTAAACCAACTTCCGCCAAAATATCTCGAACCGGTGACGGCACTTCCGCAAGTGCCACTAATAAGTGTTCGCAAGAAATAAATTGATCTTGCAAAGAATTAGCTGCTTCTCCAGAACGATCTAAAATCCTTATTACTTCTGGCGCTAAATAAATTTGCCCCACCTCTCCCCGACCAAACACTGGGGGTAAATTTTCCAATCCAATCTCTATAGCCTCACTCAAATTATCTAAATTAATTCCAGCCTTAATCAAAATCTGTCTGACCAATGTACTCTCATCTTCCAATAGAGCAGAAAATAAGTGAACCGCGCGCATGTCGCCATGATTTAACTTGCCCACCAACTCTTGGGCATTCTGCAAAGTCTCCTGAGTCTTGATAGTAAATCGATTAAAATTCGGCATTTTACCTAGTAAGTATAGCTTATTTCTTAATTATTAGCAATCTAATATAATGAGTGCTAATACATTATTAATACTAAATATTAAATTCCACTACCCCCTCGGAACACGAGTATTTTCTTAGTAGAAAATCCCTCTACCTCCCGCCAGTCGCGGTCCGGAGTTTCCTCGCGGGTAGATGGAATAATTACTTAATTTTCTAAATTACTCCCTGGGCCTCTCTTCCAACTTAACTTTTATTTCTAACTCTTTTTCTCCACGCAAAACCTTAAGAGTTATTTCATCCCCCACTGAATAATTCTGAACTAAAGATAGAAGAGGCTTATCAGTAGTAATCTTCTGATTATTTACCTCCAAAATAATATCCTCCGCCTGTAAACCAGCTTTCGCTGCCGGCGATTCTAAAATAACTGCCGGTCCATCCTCCGAACCGCGTAGCACCGCACCCTCCGTTATTTTTAATTTTTGAGCTTTAGCCATCTCCTCCGTAACCGGCAGAAATCTAACACCCAAATATGGAACGGAAATCTTACCTGTATTTTTTACCGATTGAATAGCGCGCTTCGCATTATTAATAGGAATCGCAAAACCAATACTTTGAGCATCAACCGCCATCGCTGTATTTATACCAATTACTTCTCCGCGCAAATTTAATAGTGGACCTCCAGAATTTCCCGGATTAATCGCGGCGTCTGTCTGCAAAACTCCTCGAATAGTTTCTGTGCCAATTCCCTGACCAGAAGCGGTTACGGTTCTGGCTAAACCAGAGATAACTCCTACGGAAACCGTATTACTGTATTCACTAAGAGCATTTCCAATTGCAATTGCAGTCTGACCCAACTTCACCCCATCCGAATCTCCCAATTTAGCCGCTGGAAAATTGTTTCCTTCAATTTGAATTAGAGCTAAATCCTGAATTGGATCTACCGCTAAAACCTTAGCTGGATATTTTTTACCTTCCGAATTAAATACGGTGTATTCTGCCTTTTCATCACTAACTACGTGTTTATTAGTAACAATTAATCCATTTTCCGAAACTATAAAACCACTACCCCCACCAACCTCTTTACGCTCCGTTCCCTTTTTACAGGGTCGACTAAAATTAAATCCTGCCCCAAAAAAATCTTCAAATAATTGAGAACGGTCCCCAAATGGATTGTACGGACAATTTTCTATAATCGGCACATCCTTAGAAATTATTATGGATACTACACTTTTTGTTGCTCCCTCTACCGCCTCCACTACCGCTTCTTCATAAGCCTGGGCCGGCTTATATAAAGAAATCGGTGGTAATTTATTTTCTTCTACAGGAGTAGTGCTAGTTGCTACCGGCCAAATACTTTTTATTTTAGTCCAAGCTTCTTCCAAAAAATTAGCTTCTGCTTTTGGTGAAAAGTTAACCATCAAAAAAACTGCCAGAAAAACAATTAAGGTTTTTTTAGACATATTTTTTAATTATTTGAATTAAACCGACTACTATCCAAACTTATTTTATTTCGTAACGAAGAGTTACGGTCGTAGTTATTTCCTGCGAACCAGGCTCAATACTTGGAGCAGATGCAGACTCTAATCGGGCATCACCCATATCTAAAGTCTTGTTATACATAGGATAAGGTTGATAAACACCCCCCTCATCTACCGAAAGTAAACGGCCCACAGAGAAACCTCCAAAATCTGCGATTTGATAGGCCTTAGCTTTGGCCTTCTCAATAGCCTCCGCTCGAGCTTCCATCTCTACAGCCACTGGATCATCCATGGTGAACTGCAACTGAGAAACGGAATTAGCTCCATTTTGAACTACCCCGGAAAAGACTTCTCCTAAAATTTCAAACTTTCTAATTTTTACTGACACTTGCTGAGTAACGGTGTAACCCACGATTTCTGGAGGCGGACAAGTCTGATAAGAATTAAAACCAGAACAATTAGAATATTGATATCTTGGCTCTACTTGATACTGACTAGTTTTAATATCTTTAGCGTTCACTCCCTTATCTTTCAAAAATTCAATCGCTTTATTAGACTTTTCAGTATTTTGTTTTTGCAAGGCTCCCAAATCTTTTCCACCCTGTGTAACCACCCCAAAAGAAAAGGTAGCAATATCCGGTACCGCCGAAGATTTACCCTCTGCAGTTACCGAGAAACTACGAAACGAGGATGGTTGGATAGAATCCGCATAACTTCTGGCGTAATTCCAAAAGGAAAACGCAACTACCAACACGGAAAAACCTATCACGCCCCAAAACAGGCTATTTTTGTGTTCTTGATTCATATACCCCTATTTTAGAAGGTGTGTTCAAAGGACACAAGACATTCTAAAATCCCGCTATTTTTCTACACTCTTTTAATAATTTAGAGACATCCTCTTCCGAACTCGCGAAACCCAAACTAAAACGTAAACTTTCCCTAGCTTCTGTTTCGTCCAATTCCAAATTCAACAAAATCCGCGATGGTTTATTAGATCTCGCAGAACAGGCCGAACCGGCGGAGACCGCAATCCCCGCTAAATCTAAGGCCACCAAAAAATCTTCCGCCTGCCGATATGGAAAGTGAATATTTAAAATGTGTGGCAAATCTGGTCGGCCATTTATTTTCAAATCTGGAAAAATTTCTCGCAACCCAGAAATTATTTCAGTTTTTAATTTAGTAAGTTTTTTATTTAATTTTTCTTTTTCTAAAAAAGTTATTTCCATCGCCTTCGCAAATCCCGCTACCCGAATTGGATCTTCGGTTCCAGCGCGCAAACCAAATTCCTGACCCCCTCCCGTAATTTGAGAAGTTAAAAATCTCTCTCTTAGCTTTTCCTCCATTACTAATAAACCAATACCCTTGGGCCCACCAAGCTTATGAGCGGAAAAAGTTATAGCATCGGCTCGTTTTAAATTCTCCATAGCCACCCCAGTAAAAGCCTGCACTGCATCTGTGTGTATTAGTGGATAACCCGAATTGTCTCTTACCTCTCTCACTAATTCTTCTATTCGTTTTAAATTTTGAACTACCCCAATTTCATTTTGACCCGCAATTATAGAAACTAAAGCCGCCGGCTTAATTAATATTTTTTTTAATTCTTCTTCTAAAATTTCTCCAGTTTTAGAAACTGACACAATTTCTACCTCCACTCCCCGCTCCTTCATTTTTTGGGCAGTTTCAAAAATAGAATCATGCTCTACCGCCGAAATTATTATTCTCTGTGGTGCTTTTGGATTTTCTAAAATTCCTCGAGTTATTAAATTGTTGGCTTCCGTCGCCGAACCAGTAAAAATTAAATCCCTAAAACTCACACCCAAAATCTTAGCTATTTTTTCACGCGCCAAATCTACCACCGCTTGAGCCTCCTGCCCAAAACCATGTAAGGCTCCGGGGTTTCCAAATATCTCCTCTGTTTGATGCATCACCTCTCGCACTTCCGGATGCAAAGGCGCACTAGCTGCGTAGTCCAAATAAACACCTTTCATATAGGTATCCTTATCTAAAAATTAAAACCTATCAACTAACTATTAATCGTGTGGCGGATCAATTCTCCGTAAAACAGCTAAAACAATCGCGGCAAAAGCTGTAGCAGCCGCCGCAAACGCTAGCATTCCAAGCCCCGAAAGTATTCCTACTCCAGCGATAAACCAAACCGTAGCAGCTGTAGTTAAACTACGAGCGTGCAAACCCTGACGAATAATTAATCCCGATCCCAAAAATCCAACTCCCAAAACAATGTTGGCAATAACATTGGTAAAACCAGCATTATTTTGTAAAAAACCAGTAATTTCTGCCTGACTAGAAAAATTTAAAGCATAAGGAATAGACAGTCCGGCCAAAGTAAACAATGCCGCACCCGCCGATACCATCATTTGAGTTCGCACTCCCGCATCCTTCCCCGCCATTTGTCGCTCCAAACCTAAAATCGCACCTAATAGTGCGGCTACTCCCAATCTCAACAACATCTCATCAAAACTCATTAGAAGTAATTATACCTTTTACGAATAATTCGGATGTTGTTCTTTTACTCCTTCTAATTTATTAGCCATTCGAGCTAAGGCAAAAAACGCACTAGATAAACGATTTAAAAATTTTAGAACATCTCCAGAAATTTTTTGTTTGTTTTCGGAAAGTCTAACCGCCATGCGTTCCGTACGTCGTGCGGCAGTGCGCGCTAAATCTAATCGACTCGCCAACTCCGAACCACCCGGGATTACAAAATTTTTGAGTGGAGGTAAATTTTTATCTATTTCTTGAATCATTTTCTCTAACTCCCCTACATGTGTAACCAAAATTGGATTTTTTGGTTTTGGAAAACCCAAAGCAGACGCAGCCACCTCTGCCTGGGCAATAAATAAAATTTCTTGAGTGCGTAATATTTTAGAATTTAATTTAGCCGACTTTCCCCTAGCCACGCTCCGCGAAAAACCCGCAACCGAATTTAATTCATCTAAGGACCCCAACAATTCCAACATTGGCACCGCTTTGGAAAATTTTTTCTTTCCAACTTGGGACTTTCCCCCATCTCCCTTACCGGTATAAAAAAGGGTTTTCATATATGTATTATATAAAAACCCCGCAAAAGCGGGGTTAATGAATAACTCGAAGTGTGCGCCAATAAAAAAACAACGCAACTAATTGCAAACCAATAGACAAATAAATACAAAAAACAGCCAAACCCCACAAAACCAATCCCCAATCAAGAATATGCAGTAATAAAAAAAATATTCCTAGAACCTGAAAAATCATTTTTAGTTTCCCAAAAATATTAGGAGTTATCTTTAGGTTCTGCCGAGAAGATCTAGAAATAAACCCACAAATTAAAACCAGTTCCATAAAAATAATTACCGCTGGAACCCAAATCGGAAAATATTGGGAAATTAAAATAGTTGCAGTGGTTGCCATCAAAAGCTTATCCGCCACTGGATCATATTTTTTACCCCATTCACTAATCTGATTTCTAGTTCTAGCTAGGGCACCATCTAAGGCGTCGGTAATGGCGGACAAAGAAAAAAATATTAACCCAATTTCGTAATACCTATTCCACAAAAGAAAACCCACCAAAGGAATAGATATAAGACGCAAAACCGTAAAATGGTTCGGCAAAACGGACCGCGGCACAAAAAACAATACAGTTTTAGCTAAAAACCAATCGATGGGTGTTACTACTTTATTATCAGACATACCACCTCCATATATTGATCTCATAATTTAAATGGCTAAGACTAGCTAGCCACTACCACTGAATAAAATCAAGCCTTTTAAAAAGCTTATAGAAATATTTTTGTAATTAATGATTTACCCAAACTTTAAATAATTTAATAAAATTATTTTCTTTCTTTTATAAACCCCAAAGACAAAACCGAAACAACTACACAAAGAGAATATATAAATACAGTAGAGGCTAGCCACCAACTCAAAAAATTACCCATATCTCCAATTAGCCACCCACCCAAAACTGAAAACAAAAAAGATACGCCGGTACCTACCCAATAATCCGCTGGTACCCCCAACCACCAAACTTTATGCCAAGGCACTTCTGCCTTTTTAAATTTCCGAACTGTAAACCAGGGATTGAACACGAACCACAAATAATCCCAAAAAACTACAAAGAGAAAAAATAAAGAAATTATCTTTATCCAAGACTCCCAAATTAAAGGTACTCCAAAAATAAACGGTAAATGAAAAAACAAAGCAATTAGTACCACTAAAGATAAATGGTACCCGTCCACCTCCCGATGATTAGTAATAAAATCGAAAAACCTCCGCACCCTACTCCTCCGTTTTGGATGCCAAGCTGGTAATTTCTCCGCCCAACCATTTTTCCCCTCTATTTGAATTTCTAAAATTGCCAACACCAACCCCAAAACGAACACATATAAATTAGTAACAAAAAAATTCATAAGTGGGTGCCTAACGGGAATCGAACCCGTATCAGGGGCTCCACAAACCCCTGTGTTAACCATTACACCATAGGCACCATTAAATTGCCGAAACGGAAAAATCATAGTATAAATAAGCGGAATGGACAATGCGTTAGCTGTTTTGGGCGACCTGGTCGCCCAATATCCTTCTTGGACCAAGCTGATTTTAGGTGGCGCCATGCTTCTTCAAGGTGAGATAGCCATCCTTTTTGCCGTCTTCTTGGCTGTTGCTGGAACTATTAGTTGGGCAGACTATTTTATAGCTACCCTCTCCGGCTTAATTATTGGTGAAACCTGCGTATATATTTTTGGTCGCTTTCTTCGCCATACCCGCTTTGGTTGGAAGTGGTATCACGACCACAAAGAAAGCCGGAAGCTGCAACTTTACACCTACTATTTAAAACAAAATTTAATAAAACTTTTTATCATTACTAAATTTATTCCAGGTACTAACTTTGTAGTTTTAACCCTAACTGGTTGGTCGCGCACTAAATTTTGGCACTTTTTCAAATCTTACATAGCGAGCGTCATAGTGTGGTTTTCAAGCATGACCTTACTCGCCTATGGCGTTAACTCTGGCTTAGAGTATTTACGCGGAGAAAATATTTTTAAACAAATTGAATATGGTATTGGTGGTTTAGTCATACTTATTCTAATTGGCGAAAACCTATTACGTCGTTTTGTAAAAAACAAAACTTCCAGTTTCGTTCCAAGACGAGAAGATATGGAAGAATAAAAAACAGCGCCTATGCGGCGCTGTTTTGTTGTATATTGGTGGGTTCAAAAACCAAACCTCCATTTTTGGATTGAATAATAAAACTAGGTCGGACATCCAACACCTCCCCGGCCTGAGAAAAGTAAGGCTTTTGAGAGTCGAGGTTAATAATTAAGGACGACATCTCTGAATTGGAAAAATCCTCATACACCTGCACATTCCAAACCGCCTGAGTCAAAAAATCCATCACGGTTTTTCTAATGACAGGAGCTTTTCTAACTCTTTTTTCTTTGTCACCGAATTGGAAAAATACAACCGAATGGGGTTTGGGATTTTTATAGATCTGGCACACTCCCCTTTGTAAAAAGAATCCACCATCTTTTAAAAAGTCATACAAAAATTCCACATTCAGATCATTCTTTTCCAAGACTGGTTTTTTACTTTTAAATACATCATTTACAACTTCCAAAATCGGAAAATTGACCGGAACCGGAATTTCTATCGGATCCGTAAACTGTAAATTAAAACGAATCAAAACCCTTTCATACAACAAGGAAGATAAGGTCAACATATAAACCCCTCTAGTTTGGTTTTTAAATTTATTAAAAAGACTAAATATTTTATAAAACTAAAAAATAAATTAGTCAACGACCGACCGCGAGGGAGGGAGTACTGAGGCTAGTAGGCCGAATGTAACACCCTTAAACTACCAACGCGAAAAGAAACCCTTTTCGGGTTTCTTTTTTGTGTGCCGCGGGGGTGAATCGAACACCCAACGCCTACCTCTTCAGGGTAGCGCTCTACCATTGAGCTACCGCGGCAAGCGGTGAGTGAAATAGATGTCTTTAGATATCCATTTCTGAACTGTGAAGTCGTAGTATAAGAGCGAAGCGCAAATACCACAGCAAGATAAATACTAAGTGGAAATTAAGACTGCGTCAAAATCTTTTTAACCTCCGCCACCACCTCCCCCATTGGAATCTCTTTTTGTTTCCTCTCTTTTAAATCCTTAACTTGCACCACGCTTTTTGCGGCTTCTTCTGCCCCACAAATAATTGCTACTTGCGCACCAGCTTTAAGTGCGTAATTTATTTGCCCTCCTAAATTCTTTTCTTCTCCCGCATACAATTCTGCTCGTAAACCAGCGGACCGCAATGCTCCGGTTATTTCCGCACAAACCAACTCCGATTTAGCATCAAAATTTAAAACTACTACCGAGTTAGTAGAAAATTCTTCAATTTTTCCAATCTTGATTAGAGCCGCAAATAATCTATCCGCACCCAAAGACATCCCCACAGCTGGTAAATCTAATGGTCCAAATTTAGACGTTAAACCATCATATCTTCCACCAGACAAAACACTGCCAAACTCCGGCGCCTCATCTAAGGTGGTTTCAAACACCATACCGGTGTAATAACCCAAGCCTCGCGCAATAGACAAATCAAAACGCCAAGCGGAATCAGGGATCCCAAAAGCCGAAAGTAGATCTATAGTCTTTGCTAACTCCCCAACCAAATTACTAACCTCTCCAGGTAAATCTTCCAACCTCACCGTCTTTATCCAACTTAATATTTTCTTAGCGTCTCCTCCTAATTTTTCTAACTCTTGAGATACTTCTTTTTCACCAACTTTTTCTAATTTATCAATCGCCCGTAAAGCTGCGGGAATTCTTAATTCTCCAATTCCACCCAAACCTAAAAGCGCATTTAATAGGGGGCGACTATTTATCCGTAAAGTAAATTCCAAACCTAATTCTTTTAATAATTCGCAAGCTAACGCTAAAATTTCCGCATCTGCGGTGGAGCCAGACGCCCCCACAATATCCGCATCACACTGAGTAAATTCCCGAAATCGCCCAGCCTGAGGCTGTTCTGCACGCCACACACTACCAATTTGATACCTCCGAAAAGGATGTGGTAATTCACTATAGTTAGCCGCCACAAACCGCGCCAAAGGCACCGTGAGGTCAAAGCGCAAAGCTAAAGGATCGGATACATTCCGCTCCCCTATATAGAATATCTGCTTATCAAATTCGGAATCCCCACCAGTCAAAACTTCGGCTCGTTCTATACGAGAAGTATCTAAAATTTGAAAATTAAATTTCTTAAATGTTTCTTCCGCAATATGAAACATGCGAGCTCGCGCCGC
>CAZHWX010000009.1:9333-14093 GCA_964536045.1 uncultured Candidatus Saccharibacteria bacterium | reverse complement strand
AACCGCTATGGATTTTAAGTTTCCAAAAGAGGCCAATTTATTTATTGGTCCAGAAGGTGGTTGGGTAGGGGAAGAACTAACCGCTGCCAAGAAAGCTGGTTTTAAGGAATTATCCTTAGGTCCTTTAGTTCTACGCGCCGAAACCGCCGCCATCGTCTCTTCCTTCTTAGCAGTAAATCTTTAATTTTTAATCAAATTTTTAGAGTTTTTATATTTTCAAAAAATTCGTATATACGAATTTTTTGAAAATGTGCCTTTTTATCTTTCTGTTAAAATAATCTCATATGTATGAACTTCCTAAGTTGGATTATGCCTACGACGCCTTAGAGCCACACTTTGATGCGCGGACCATGGAGTTGCATCACAGTAAGCACCACGCCACTTATGTGGCTAAACTAAACGAGGCTATAGCTAAACACCCAGAGTTAGAAGGTAGGCTCCTGGAGGAGTTATTAAAGGATTTAACCTTGGTTCCGGAAGATATTCGGACTGCGGTAAAAAATCATGGGGGAGGGCATTTTAACCACTCTTTGTTTTGGAAAATACTTAGTCCGTCCGGTAGTAGAGTTCCGGTTGGTGTTTTAGCGGAGGAGATAAACCAAGTGTTTAGTAGTTATGAAAAGTTTAAAGAACTATTTTCTGCTTCTTCTATTAGTGTATTTGGTAGTGGTTGGACTTGGCTCGTTAGAAATCAAACTGGAAAACTAGAAATTGTTTCCACTCCAAACCAAGACACACCATTAGCTTTAGGCTATAGACCACTTATGGGTTTGGATGTTTGGGAGCATGCTTATTATCTAAAGTTTCAAAATCGTCGAGCGGAATACGTATCCTCCTTTTGGGAAGTTCTAAATTGGGATAAAATAGTCTAAATTTATGGATTTTGAAAAATATCAAAAATTTACCCGAACCACCGCTGTCTATCCAGATCAGGGCAAAAACCTGATTTATCCAACCTTGGGTTTAGTTGGAGAGGCAGGAGAAGTGGCGGAAAAAGTAAAAAAGATAATTCGTGACCAAGGTGGAAAAATAAGCGAAGAACACAGACAAGAATTAATTAAGGAACTTGGTGATGTGCTCTATTATATAGCCACGGCAGCCTTTGAACTTGATTCGGATTTGAAAACAGTTGCTGAAAAAAATGTGGCGAAACTAAGCTCTCGATTGGAGCGGGGAGTTGTTCATGGGGATGGAGATAATAGATAATTCACAATATGGAAAATAAAAAACTATTTCTTCGGAGTTTTATAAATTCTTTTTTAACCGCTTTATATATTACTGGGGTGGCCTTGTTTATGTTCAATGCTCAAAAGTTTTTAGGAGTGGTAGAGGATAATTTTCGAATGCCTTTAGCAATGTTATTGCTTTTTGTGTTATCTGCTTCAGTAGTTAGTGCCTTAATTCTTGGTAAACCGATCCTTTTATATTTAGAGGATAAAAAAGCAGAAGGTATAAAAATGTTCTTATATTCAGTGGGTTGGTTATTTATTTTAGCGGTTTTAGCCTTCGCTTCTATACTTTTATAGTTTCTAATAAAGGCGCCTCAAAATTTCGCACCTACGGAATTTTGAGGCAGTGAAATTATTATCATAAAAAATACCCGACGTTTAGTCGGGTATTTTTTAAATTAGTCTATTTAGCTAAAACTACTTCTGGTTCGCTAATTACTTCTATATTAGTTCGGCTAATACCAAACTCTAAAGCTTGAGCTTTGCTTTCCATCCAAATATCCACGAAGTCGGTCTTTCGGCGATGCATACGATCTTCTACGGTAAAAATTTTATCTCCAAAAAGTTCTGGGATACGAATTTTAGATCCGAAGGGTAAAAGGTTAGTGGCCACGATTCCGTCGCGTACTTGGGTGTTCCAAGCGGTGATAAACGGAGTGTCATCGGTTTCTTCTGGAGTACTGGAATATGCAGTAACCCAAACCTTTAAGGTCTTCTCTATCTTGGGAGTAACTTTTTCCAAAGGCACAGCAGCTGCTTCTGCAATTGGTAAAAAGGCTCTTTCTGGATGAGCTTGTGGGGTGAGTGATACCTGCGGTACACCAATAACTACTAAACTAGTAAATAAAGAAAGTATTTTGTTTCCCATAAAAAAGCACCCGACTTGTAGGGTGTATCTATAGACTAGCACAATACTTCAAAAAAATCAAGTCCTTTGAGCCCCTAAACCCTAAAAAACCCTTATTTTACTTGCTTTTTTGAGTGGTTGGGGTACCCTAAATTTATATGGATTCGCCCAAACTTATCTACGAGGACGATTTTGTGCTGGCTTTGAATAAGCCAGCCGGCATGCTCGTGCATAAACCTCATTTAAATCCAGAAAAGGCGGCTAAAAATGATACCCAAACTTTAACGGAGTGGGTTTTAGAACGGTATCCAGAGGTGGCGAAGGTTGGCGACAACGTAGAAGAGCGTGCTGGCATTGTTCATCGTTTAGATCGAGAAACTTCCGGAGTAATTATTGTAGCTAAGACTCAGGAAGCTTTTGAATTTCTAAAAAACCAATTCCAAACCCGAGAAATAAAAAAGGAATATTTAACCTTGGTAAATGGAGTCTTAAAAGGTAGAGGAGTTATTAATAAGCCAATTGGCCTTAAGGCGGGCAGTATTAAACGCACGGTGCGGGCTAAGAACATGAAGATGATTAAGGATGCGGTTACGGAATACGAAGTAGCAGAGAATTTTGAGAAGGCGACTCTAGTTAAGGTTCATCCACGCACGGGTCGTACCCATCAAATCCGGGTTCACCTTCTTTCTATTGGTTTTCCAGTGGTAGGCGACAATCTTTATGGAGGTACTAAGCGGGACGATTTTGGTCTAAAGCGCCAGTTCTTACATGCGGAGTCTTTAGAGTTTTTATCACCTAATGGTCGGCGAGTTAGGGTAGAGGCTGATCTACCTAAAGAGCTCCAGGCGGTTCTTGACGATTTGCGGGCAAATAAGCTAGAGTAAAACCCTGATTATGGACGCCGAAATCTTATTGAAAATCAAAGCCGGAGCGCGAGTTCGCGTTTGGGAAAAGATTAAAGAAGGGGACAAGGAACGCCAAAGCTCGTTTGAGGGCTTGGTTTTAGCTCGTAAGCACGGTAAGGAATCTGGTGCGACCTTCACGGTTCGAGCCACTCTTTCCGAGGTTGGTGTAGAAAAGATTTACCCAATCAACTGCCCATCTATCGCTAAAGTAGAAATTCTTTCTTCTCCAAAGAAAGTTCATAAATCCAAAATTTATTACGTCCGCGGATTTTCCAACAAGAAGATTCGAGAGCGCATCAAAGCCTAAGACTTTTAAAATCCCCTCCAACGAGGGGATTTTTATTTTATATCTTCAAAATGCTCGTATATACGAATGTTTTGAGGATTGTTGACAAAGTAAGATTTTGTGTTTTATGGTGTAACTACACCCTAAGGGTGGTTCTTTTAAATAACTAATTCAAAACCTATATCACGGGCCAGGAAGCCCAAGGAGGATATATGTTAGAAGTAACCCAAACTGTTTTACTATTGTTTCTTTCTTTTGTTGCTCTGCGTCGCATGATCCGGGTCGCCAAAAGAAAAAACAAAATGATGAGAAGATCAATTCCTGTAATAGAAGGAAGAGGTAAGAGGGAGCCAATAACTCAAGAAAGAAAAGATGTTCTTTATTATAACTTCGCTCTTTTCTTCAGTCGTTTGGAGGTTGAGACGCGTTTGCAGTTTAAAAGAGAATATCTTGATTGTTGGTCACCCAACACGCAAAACAGCGTATTAAAAGAAAAGTTTCAACCTCTTTTAAATCAACTTCTTAAGTTCTACGCGGAGAGATTAAACGATGCGGTTCGTGTAGATGAAGAATTTATGAAAAAAATGTCCGCTATAAAGTTGAGTGAGCTGAGAAATTCTTATTCTGAAAAAGATGTCCAAAATTTGGTTTCTCAGGTTCGTAAGCAATTAGAGGATATTAGAGAGGCTAAAAAGAAATTCTGGGAACTTCACGACACTGTCAGAGATTTGGGTTTTGAAACTTGGGGTGACACTAGTTATAAAACCTACATCTATCTCAAGCCGGAATGATTTAGAAAAAGACTCGCGAAATTTGCGGGTCTTTTTATTTATTCCAAAATGTTTAATGATAGCCATATATGGGTAAGCTCTATATGGTAGCCACGCCAATTGGCAATTTAAGTGATTTATCGCCTCGGGCCGTAGAAACCTTAAAGTTGGTAGATTTTGTATTGGCAGAAGATACACGAGTGGCTAAAAAACTTTTGGATAAATTTGAGATTTCTAAAAAGCCCATTTTTCGGTGTGATGAATCGGCTAATCCGAAGATTTATCAAGAGGCAATAAAGAGGCTAAAAGCCGGAGAGTCTGCGGCTTTTATGAGTGATGCTGGCACTCCGGGAGTAGCCGATCCGGGTTGGCGTTTAGTTTCTCTAATTCAAAAAGAGGCACCGGAGATTTCTATTGTTCCTATTTCCGGAGTTTCGTCGGTTACAACTGCCTTGTCGGTTTCTGGTGTACCAGGAGATCAGTATATTTTCTTAGGTTATCCGCCTCACAAAAAAGGACGGAATAAATTTTTTACCGAACTCGCCGAATTTAAAATCCGTCCAGTAGTTATTTTTGAATCACCTCATCGCTTACTAAAAACTTTAGAAGCCTTAACAGCTTCTTTACCACCGGAGGCGGGGATTGTGGTGTGTCGAGAATTAACCAAAATGTATGAAGAAATTCGAGTTGGTACGGCTACTGAGCATTTAAACCATTTTAAAA
>CAZHWX010000009.1:3104-9233 GCA_964536045.1 uncultured Candidatus Saccharibacteria bacterium | reverse complement strand
ATGTATGAAGAAATTCGAGTTGGTACGGCTACTGAGCATTTAAACCATTTTAAAAAGAATACTCCGCGCGGAGAATTTGTTTTAGTTATTAAATAATGAAACGAGCAATAGACATTGTTTTTAGTTTTTTAGGTTTATTAGTTTTTATAATTCTTTTTCCTTTTATTTCTTTATTAATCCTTTTAGATTCTGGGCTTCCAGTTTTGATTGGCTTAGAAAGAATCAGCGCGGGTAAGAAAATAAAAGTTTGGAAATTCCGCTCTATGGTTTTAGATGCCCAATTACGAAAACCCGATTTAGTGGCGCGTAACGAGCGGAGCGACGGCCCATTTTTTAAAATAAAAAATGATCCGCGTATAACCAAGTCTGGAAAAATTTTGCGTAAATACCTTTTAGATGAGCTTCCACAATTCTGGAATGTGTTGATAGGGGAATTGTCATTGGTTGGTCCGCGTCCCCACGAACCCGGAGAAGTAGAAAAATATCCTTCTAAATACCAACATATTCCTCTTGTAAAAGCTGGACTTACCGGTCTCAGTCAGGTAAGTGGTGCCTCAGAATTATCCGCGGAGCGAGAAATGGAACTAGACAACTTCTATATAAAGAACTTCTCTTTAACATTGGATTTTAAAATAATTTTTAAAACCCTGTTTATTTTTATTTTTGAACACAAGGGAGTCTAATTTTGGGTAATCGCAATTCCCGGTTATTATTTATTAATAATGCGCGTTGCGATTCTTCATGACTATTTAAATCAGTACGGCGGAGCCGAACGGGTACTGGAGGTATTTTTAGAACTTTTCCCGAAGGCAGATTTATACACCTTACTTTATGACGAACGTCGCACTGGTGGACGATTTAAAAATCGAGTCACCAAAACTAGTTTTTTAGATTTTAAATTTGTACGTCGTCACCATCGTTTATTTTTGCCGTTTATGCCTTTGGCCGCAGAAAAATTAAAAGGTAATGGAGAATACGATTTAATTATTTCTTCTAGCGCGGGTTATGCTAAAGGCTTCGGAGTTAGCGGAAAATATCATATTTGTTATTGTCACAGCCCTCTACGTTATGCCTGGGAGTGGAATTATATGAAGGATATGCCGTTTTCTCCTTGGGCTCTTCGCGAAACCTTAATCCGACCCATTTTAAATTACCTGCGAATTTGGGATAAGAAGGCAGCGGAAAACGTAAATGTTTTTATAGCTAACTCTAATTATATTCGAGATAAAATCCGAGTTTATTATGGACGAGACGCAGAGGTTTTATATCCACCAACCGATACTTCTACTTTTAAATACAAATCTCAAGAAAAATCCGGTGGTTATTTATTGATGGTGGGTAGACTTCTTTATTACAAGCGTTTTGATCTAGGAATCCGCGCTGCTGCTATTTTGCGTAAAAAATTAATAATTGTTGGTCATGGGCCAGAATATAAAAAGTTGAAGGCCATGGCGGATTCACGTTTTGTACGTTTTGTAGAAGCACCAACCGATAGGGATTTAGCTAAGCTCTACAATCAGGCGGACTTTTTGATTTTCCCGCAGATTGAAGATTTTGGATTGGTAGCCGCAGAAGCTCAGTTGTGTGGTTTACCAATTATTGCCTACGACGAAGGAGGTTCTAAAGATATTATTAAGTCTGGTAAGACTGGAATTTTCTTTAAGACTCCAAATCCAGAGGCGGTAGTAAAAGCCATCAAAGACGCGGAAAAAATATCTTGGGATAAGGAAAAAATATCAGAATCCGGAGAACGTTTTGGTAAGAGTGCTTTTATTTGTGGATTTTCTAAAATTTTAGAGTCTTTGGGTTTTGCTCTAGATTCTTAATCGGGTTAGTATTTATAAGTACATGCCGAATTCGGTTCCTAAAAAAAATATTCAGTCTATTTTAACGGATATTCGTAGACCGGATTTTAATTACGCAAAAAATTCTCGGGTGGTGGTAGATTTATCACGTTTGCCACAAACTGCAGATTTAGAAATTAATTCCCGGAGCACTTTTAGAGTTTTTGCAGGTTTAGGTGTTGTGGTCGGAGTTTTTGCTCTAGCCATGATTACTATGAATATTTTAGGTGCTAAGGATCAAATAAAAGAACATGCCTTGGCAATTGTAGAAAATTTTTCTGCTTCTACTAAAGCTCTAGAGAATTTGGAAACTGGCGAAGCAGTTCGTCATTTAGAAGATAACCAGAAACGTCTATCGGTAGTGGAGGGTTGGTTTAAGAGTCAGCGAGGAGAAACTTTTTTAGGAGCTCTTGGTAATGTGTGGCCAGCTTTAAGTAGAACCGGTTCCGCTCTTAAAAATTTGGCTTCTTTAAATCTGGAAGCTCTAGAAGCTTCCAGATCTTTGGCGGATCTTCAAGATAATGGTTTTTCCTACTTTCAAAACGATGGGGGAAAGCTTCTATCTTTGTTAGGTAATATTCAAAAGAATTTAAAGGATATTTTAGGTGTGGGGCAGGAATTAAAAAATTCGGTTTCGGATTTGAAAAATTTCGGGTCATTTTTTTCCGAAGCGGATAAAATTTTTGGTAGTGAGTACTTAACTAAAGCCTCGGAACTTAGTCGATTAGATAGTTTTATAGAAGGAGTATTAACTCTTTTGGGTTCCGATTCCGAAAGAAATATATTGTTGATGTTCCAAAATTCCGCAGAAATCCGACCAGCTGGTGGGTTTTTGGGTAGTTATGGAGTTTTAACAATTAGACGGGGTCAGATGCAAAATTTATTAGTGGGGGACATATATAATCCAGATCGTCTTTTAGAATCTAAATATATTCCCCCAGAACCACTTCAACGCACCACTCCAGATTGGGAGGCACGAGACGCTAACTGGTTTTTTAATTTTCCGTCTTCCGCTCGAGCAGTAAAAGATCTTTTGGAAGAGTCGCCAATCAACAAAGATGTGGGAACTCGTTTCGACGCAGTTATTGCCTTAAACATTCAGGTTATGAAGAGTCTTCTTAAATTTACCGGCCCCATAGATTTGCCGGAATATAAGATGACTATTGATGAAAATAATTTTCTACCAGAACTCCAACGAGAAGTAGAGGCGGGTAAGGATAAAAAACCGGGTCAAAATCCAAAGCGTATTCTTTCGGTTTTAGCTCCTAAGCTTTTAGAGGGTTTAGGTAATTTAGATAGTGGAGATAAAAAAGAATTAATTAAATCTATTTCTGAACATATTTCTCGCAAGGATATAATGTTTTATTCCGAAACTCCTGCCTTGGCAGACTTTTTCCGGGAAACCGAAGTGGATGGAGCGGTCTATGATTTACCAATTGGTTTTTGGGGTTCTTATTTAGCAGTAGTAAATGCTAATGTAGCGGGCGGTAAAAGTGACGCATTTATAACAGAAAAAATTTCAGGAAAAGTAGATGTAGGAACGGATGGGGCTTCTTTGGTAGATCTATCTATTGAGCGTTCTCATGGTGGCAAAAATGAAAAAGATGCTTGGTGGCGAGCCCCGAATCAAAATTATTTACAGGTTTTTACTAATTTAGGTTCTTCTTTGGTGAGCTTAAAGGGTCAAACTCAACGTTCGCCAACTGCTAAATCGGATTACACGGGTTTTGAATATTATCCAGAATTACAAAAAATAGAATCCACTCGAGTTTATTCCTATAAAAATTATTCTTGGGATTTGATAGCTCATGGTAAAAACGTTTTTGCTACTTGGTTTAATGTATTAGCTGGCGAAAAGAAGACCTTAGAAATGCGTTATCAAAATCCAGCTCCCACTCCTAACCCAGTGGAGCCGGGAGTGGTTTATACTTTTGTGTTTGAACCTCAGTCTGGAGTTCGTAATTCTTTGGATTTAGCGATTGCTGCACCCCTCGGCTATCACTGGAAAGAAAATGGGGATCCAGTTTTCGATTACTCAAATGAAGATGTGGTGGGTCGAGTTTTTCTAAAACTTACCTTAGAAAAATAAAAACCGCTCAGTAGGCGGTTTTTTCTTTCCAAACCTCATTTTTTCTGGTATTTCTATTCTGTTAGCTTATGAATCCAAACATTCGAAATTTCGTCATTATTGCGCACGTGGATCATGGTAAATCTACCTTGGCAGATCGTTTATTAGAGGTTACGGGCACCGTGGAAGAACGACGCATGAAGGCTCAATATCTAGATCAATTAGATTTAGAAAGAGAACGAGGCATCACTATTAAGATGGCTCCAGTTCGCATGCTCTACAAGCACGGCGGTTCCGATTATATTTTAAATTTAATTGATACTCCGGGGCACTCTGACTTTTCTTATGAGGTTTCTCGAGCTTTACAGGCGGTAGAGGGTGGAATTTTGTTGGTGGATGCTACGCAGGGTATCCAGGCTCAAACTCTCGCTAATTATCGTTTAGCTAAAGAAGTTGGCCTAACTTTAATTGGCGCTATCAATAAAGTTGATTTATTTAAAGATGAGAAGGGAGAAATTCGTTGGGACGATGACCGATTAAAAAGAGTTCGTTCGGAATTGGCAGAACTTTTAGAAACCGACGAAGAAAATATTTCCGGTATTTCTGGTAAATCCGGTTGGGGCACTAAAGAGCTTTTAGATCGAGTGGTTAAAGAAATTCCAGCCCCAAAAACAAATGAATCTTCCGCCTCTCGCGGTTTAATTTTCGATTCCTTTTATGACGACCACAAAGGAGTGGTAGCTTCTATTCGTTTAATAAATGGAGAGATAGATCCGAATAAAGATATTTATTTAGCTGGGACTGACACTCATTCGAAGATAAAAGAAATTGGTTATTTTTCTCCAGAATTAACTTCTTTAGGTTCTACTGGTCGGCTTAAGGCGGGGGAGATTGGTTATGTGGCAACTGGTATTCGAGATCCGCATAAAGTAAAAATTGGTGACACCCTAATTCAAAGTACTAACTTATCAGCTAAGCAAGTGTCGGAAATTCAAGGTTTACCTGGTTACGAAGAGGCCCGACCTGTGGTTTTCGTCTCTTTTTATCCGGAAGACAACGATGATTTTGAACTTTTAGAAAAGGGTCTACAAAAACTTCGTTTAAATGATTCTGCTTTAGCTATTGAACCAGATCAAAATGAAGTTTTAGGTCGCGGTTTTAAAGTAGGATTTTTAGGACGATTACACTTTGAAATTACTGCTGAGCGACTACGTCGCGAATTTAAAGTAGATACAGTTAATACTTTTCCCTCGGTGTTGTATCGAGTTAGAAAAAACAAAGAATGGTTGCCAATTGTTAAGCCAGAAGATTTACCAAAAGAGTATGACGAGATTCAAGAGCCAGTTATTAGTTTAGAAATGTTGGTGCCACAGGATGCTCTATCCTCGGTTATGGGTTTACAAACTAAATTTAGATTTGGTCCAATGCACACCGAAAGCTTGGGAGACCGAGTAAAACTTTCTACAGTGATGCCACTTGCAGAACTTATTAGTGACTTTGATGATCAACTCAAGTCCGCCACTAAGGGCTTAGCTTCTTTTAGTTATCGCTTTTTAAATTACGAAACTGCAGATATTTTGCGAGTAGATATTTTAGTTGCTACTGAAATTATCCCAGGTCTTAGTCGCTTTTTGCCCCGTGCTGAAGTAGAGCGAGAAGCTCGTCGTATGGTAGAAAGTCTTAAGGAGCATTTACCCCGCCAGCAATTCCACCAGTCTTTACAAGCTTCGGTTGAAGGTCGGATAGTCGCACGTGAAGATATCCCAGCAATAAAAAAACAACTTGGTAATTTCGGTAAAAACGGTGGCGATCGTACACGAAAGATGAAACTTTGGAAGAAACAGGAGAAGGGTCAAAAGAAATTAGAAGAGCGATCCACTGTTCATATTTCTCCCGAGACTTTTAAAGAGCTTCTCAAGCGTTAGTTCGTTTGCTAAACTCGCTATATATGATGCGCGAGTGGTGGAAATTAATTCCAGTAGGTTTAGTAGTAATCCTTTTAGGATGGGGGATGTATCGTTTAGTCGATCAGCGCTCCAAAATTAATTCGGAGATAGCAGATTTACAATCTAAGTTTGATGCTCTAAAAAAAGACAATGAGCAAACCGAGCGGGATGTGCGTTATTATGAAAATCCCGAAAATCGTTTAAAGGAGGCTCGTGCCCAATTTAATTTCAAAGCACCCGGAGAAAACTTGTTGATTGTAGTTCCAACTAT
>CAZHWX010000009.1:0-3004 GCA_964536045.1 uncultured Candidatus Saccharibacteria bacterium | reverse complement strand
CCCAATTTAATTTCAAAGCACCCGGAGAAAACTTGTTGATTGTAGTTCCAACTATCACGACAACTACTCCAACTTCTACAGCAAGCAGTACAGAATAATTAATAAGCGAGTTTGGTTCAGTGGTAGAATGCGACCTTCCCAAGGTTGAGACAGGGGTTCAATTCCCCTAACTCGCACAAAATAAAATTTTGCCCATTGGGGCAAATTTTATTTTTGCAGGGGAATTGAAGGGAACCCGAACGCCACTGGTTAGAGTGAGGGTCCCTGGCTCTGGCGGAAGAGCGATAGCGATGGGGGAAGAGGATTCCCCTAACTCGCACAATAAAAAAGTTCCAAATTTTGGTTTTTTCTACTTTGACAAAATCAATATAATGTGGTATATATTAAATACGAATTAAAAAAGTTTTTATTGTATAATTAAAAACAATTATGGGACCAGAAAAATTTCAATTTCCGATTATTAAGCGAAATTCAAAACCAGAGGTTGGATCTACAAATGAGTCTATTAGACATATACCGGTAGTTGAAGCAGAAGATGTTAGTCGTGTTGGTTCAGAAAATAAAGACGCCGATTCCTTGCCAAGTCTTAGAACTCCAGAATCTTCGAGTGTTAACCCTCCAGAAATATTATTAGAAGGAGAAAAAACCCCAGACCAATTAATTGGGGAAGCTCGTAATGAATACATAAATAGTTTTTCTGCTTGGCAGAAATTTAAACAAGATAAGCCCTCCAAGGAACTCTCCTCAATGGAGCAGGCAAATCGAGATGCCGAAGAGGAGTCGCTGTCTATGTCGTCTGCCGATTCTTATAAGAAATATCAAGAAACTATCAAAGAGATAGTAAAAAACGAATTAGATAAAGAAAGAGAAGAATCTATGAGGGCTTGGACTGTAGAAGAATCTACAGAAAGAATTGCCATTAAGCAGGCTGAATTAGTAGAAAAATATGTAATTAAAGAAGCTTCTTATTTAGAAGATCAAAAAGCAGAATCTTGGCCACCTAAAGAAAAGGGTTGGTGGGGCACCACTTTAGAGTCTTACTCTAAGCTTCCAAAGTCTTTAAAATTTGCTGCTAGTGCTGCGGTAGGTACGGCAGTAGCTGTTTCTATGCCAGGTATTGCGGTTGGTGGAATGGTTGGGTTAGGAGGTATTGCTGGTTTACGTTTAGCTCGCGGTATTGGAGGTTCTTTTGTTGGCGCAGGAATAAATAAATTAGTAGGTAATATTTTAGGCGTAAAATTAGAAAAAGAAGTTAAACAATATGAAGAAAAAATCTCTTCTTTAGAAACCTCTTCTAAGGTTTCTTTTGAGGATATACAAAAGCAACACGAAGAATTTTTATTAAAGAGAGATAAACTAAAAACTCGAAATAAATGGCTTAGTATTGCTGCTGGAGTGGTATCTGGGGCCGGTCTTTCGGCTGTTTCGGGAATGTTAGAAAATTCTGCAGCTACTGGTTTAGGTCTAAAAAATACACTTCCAAAAGAAGAGCATTTTGTAGATGGTAGAGTTATAAATTCAGAACCAAAAAGTTATTTTCCAGGTCACTCTCCAGAAGAGCAAATTAAGCCAGATTTAGGTGATACGCATCCAATTCCAGATGCAGAATTAAATTATGAACCAACTCCAAAAGTTGAAGTTCAACCGGAGGCGATTGTTGGTAATCCAACTCCAAAACCAGAAGGTATCCTTCCTAATTCGGAGGCCGCAGTAGGCTCACCGGTAGAAGTTGGTAGTGAAGATTTAACTTCTCAAATAGAGCGTTTAACGGTTCAACCTAAGGAGGGTTTTTGGCAACCAATTTCTCGCGAAATGGAGTTTCGCATAAAGGCTAATCCAGAAAAGTATGGCTTAACACCAGATGATGTTTTGGATGAAGATTCTCCAGCTTTGGCTAAAGCTGTGGTTCGGGAAACTAATCAAGTATTAAAAAATAATGAGCTGATGGATTCGAGTGGTGAAATTCGAATTAGTCAGCCAGGCTCCATATTACGCTTATCAGAAGATGGAAAATTAGAGGTTTCAGATGATACCAAGCTCTATTCTCATAATTTTTCTGATTCTCCAGTGGAAGGAAATCCAACCGAACAACTAGTAGGTTCTCCAGCCCCTAAAGAATTAGGAGAGGAATCAATACCACTAGAACCAAGAAATCTATCCGCTTTTCGTAATTTACAAAATACGGAAGTTGTTGAGTCTCCAATTTTAGAGCCCCGCAGTGGTATTTCCAATTCAGTAAGTGACGCCATTCTAAATAGACCAGCAGTTAGGGTCAGTTCGTTGGTGGAAAACGAATCAATTATTGATACTAGTTCTAGTAAGGACTGGTTAACCGCGGATTTACAAGCACATTCGGAGTTAGCACAGACTTCAGAGGCTTTAAATAGTTTTAACAATAAATTAGATTTGGAGTTTTATAAGGGTTTACCACTTTCTGGTCAGCAAGAATTTTCCGATATCCTAAAAGATGACAGCATTATAAATTATCAATTAGAAAATTATGAAAATTATAGACAAGCCGTAGAACAGGGCGGACTTGAGTTACCAGAAAGTAATTTAACCGAAGATTTAAGAGAAAAAATAACCGAGATGCGTGAGGTTTATAATCAAACCTTAGAAGTTAAAAAGAATATAATTTCGGAATTGCCAAACTATGATGGTAAAACAAAAATCCAGGACATGTTGGCCCTTTGGAAGAGCGGTCAATCTGCTAATTGGGAGGGTGGATATGGAAATTTAGCGGAAAAAATTTCTCAAATGAATTTAACGGATCACGACTTAGAAAAATCCTTAGATGAATTTTTAAATGATCACGTTACTCAAAATGGTTTTGAAACTCCAGTGGCTATAAAAGCGACAGAAATTCCGTCATATTCTATGTCTAAAATATCTGAAGAGGCTCAAAGACTAGTAACTTCTCATGCTCAGATAAATATGACCCGTGCGGAGATGCCGGATTATATGGAAAATCTAAATCTCAGTTTAGAGGCTAGTAAGAGTATGT
>CAZHWX010000008.1:8297-14182 GCA_964536045.1 uncultured Candidatus Saccharibacteria bacterium | reverse complement strand
GTCGGACTGATATGGGTGCTAATAAAGTAGTGCGTTTGGAATATTTCCAACCGAACGTGGCAAAAACTTTACACGTGGGACATTTACGATCTGCAGTAATTGGAGATTCTTTAAAGCGAATGTTAATGGCCACCGGCCACCGGGTATATTCCGACAATCACTTGGGAGATTGGGGAACGCAATTTGGAATTTTGTTATATGGCTTTAAGCAATTAAGCATTGAAGAAAAAAACAAAATTGAAAATGGTGGCTTGGAAGCTTTAACCGAATTATATGTTTCGGAAAATGGAAAAATAGAAACAGATCCAACTCGTCGCGATTTAGCTAAAGAAGAATTCGCCAAGTTAGAAAGAGGGGACGAAGAAAATAAAAAGATTTGGGAATGGATGGTTAAGGTGTCGGTCGCGCGCTTTCAAAAAATTAGTGAACAGTTAGAGCTTCTTCCATTTGAAGAACAATTAAGTGAAAGCTTTTTTGAACCCCAACTTAAGGGGATTGTAGATTTTGCGATGGAGAAGGGAATAGCTAAAAAGCAGAGTGATGGCTCGGTAATTGTAGATTTAGCTGATAAAAATTTAGATCAGGCAGTGCTTTTAAAATCCGATGGAGCCTCTACTTATTTATTAAGAGATTTAGCCACTATAATTTTCTTTAAGAAGGGGCGGGGTTTTGAAAAGAATTTGTATGTGGTGGATGATCGGCAGGCACATCATTTCAAGCAAGTATTTGAGGTGGCGGAGAGATTGGGTTGTTCCAAGTCGGGAGAAAACGAACATATAAAATTTGGTTTTATGTCCTTGCCGGAGGGGGCGCTTAGCACGCGGAGGGGAGCGGTCGCTAAAGCAGAAGATTTAATTCAAGAGGTTTCGGAGAGTGCGGAAAAAGTAATTGAAGAAAAAAATTCCGAACTTAAAAATAAAGAAGAGGTGGCGAAGCGTGTGGCTTTGGGAGCTTTAAAGTTTTTTGATTTAAGACATCATCGAGAGTCCAATATAATTTTTAGGAAAGAAGAGGCTTTGTCTTTTGAGGGAGCAACCGGTCCATACTTGCAGTATGCTTACGCTCGTTTGAAAAGTATTTTAAAGAAAGTAGAAGGGGAGGAAATAAAAGAAAATTTTGAGAACTTGGAATTATCACCAATTGAAAGACAGGTCGCGGTCACTATCATAAGGTTGCCAGACGAGCTAGAAAGGGGAGTTGCAGAACGAGCTCCAAATATCGTGGCTAATTATTTATTAAATTTAGCGCAGACTGCCAATGAGTTTTATCATTCGAGTCCGGTGATGAAAGAAGCAGATTTAGGAAAGAAAGCGATGCGTTTGAATTTAATTCGAGCTACAACAATCACTCTAAAAGAAGGCTTGGAATTGTTAGGTATTAAACCTCAAGAAGAGATGTAACAAAAACCCCGCTTTATGCGGGGTTTTTGTTAGGCGATGATTATTTGTAAAACAAAGAAAGAAATAAACATAAGTACCAGAACCACACCTTCTGGTCGACTTAAGTTTTTACCACTTCTAAAGAAGACGGTGTAGGCCGCTCCTAGAGCCATAATCGACGCCACAATAATTCCATATTGTACGCCAACGTGAATGGCGATCGGGTGATAAAGAGCGCTTACACCAGCAATTAAGCCGTTAACAATAGCAGAACCAAAGATGTGACCAACCGATAGGTCGCGAATATGGTGACGGAAGGATTGAATAGTAACTACTAATTCGGGTAGGTTGGTGCCAATAGAAAAAACTAATAAACCAATTAACAATTCCGGCATTCCTAGTTTGGTAAAAATGCTTAACGCTAAACCCATAATTAGGTGGGCGGTGCCAACTACTGCCGCAACAGAAACTAGAATCACGGCCAATTCTTTTTTAAGAGAAACGTTTGGGTTCTTTGGGGGTTCCTCGTGTTTTTGGTGTCGGCCAGAAATATAAAAAGAGACAGCTACTAAGAAATAACCAAATACTAAATACACACCCTCTCCACGGCCAAGAGTTCCGTTTAATCCGAGGATGGCAAAGGAGGAAAGATATAAAAACATTAAAACTACTAACCACCAAGAACCATGAGTTCGGATTTTTCGATTTAAAACTATACCGCCACCGTGGATTAAACCGAATAACACCAAAATTCCCCCCAAGAGATTACCAATAGAAACTTCTGGAGCATTACGAATTGTAGCGTTTAAGGCTACCGACATTTCAGGAAGAGAAGTTAAGAGTCCAAGAATTAAACCTAAAAAGGGCACACTAACGCCGGTGCGTAGGGAAAAATCTTTAGCTCTTTCCGCGACTAAATCAGCCGCTTTACCAAGAACAAAAAACAAACCCACCAGTAAGATAAATTCCAAAATCATAGATATTGGTTTAATTCTAACGTTTATCTAAGGAGTGGCAACCGGGTTTTTTTTGCACTAAGATAGAAATACTTATGTTTAAAGAAGACTCCGAATTTTCCTTACCCAAGCTTGAAGAGCGAGTTTTAAATTTTTGGCGATCAGATAAGACTTTTGAAAAGGCCTCGAAAAAGGGTGGTAAAACCTTCGTGTTTTTTGAGGGTCCACCAACCGCCAATGGTAAGCCGGGTATTCATCATATTCTGGCTCGGAGCTTCAAGGATATAATTCCGCGCTATAAGACTATGCGGGGCTATAAGGTGCCTCGGAAGGGGGGTTGGGATACTCACGGTTTACCGGTGGAAATTGAGGCAGAGAAGCAATTGGGGCTTAAATCTAAGCGGGAAATTGAGCAGTACGGTATTGAGGCTTTTAATCGAAAATGTAAGGAGTCGGTTTGGCAGTATAAAGACGAGTGGGAAAAATTAACCGAACGCATTGGCTTTTGGTTAGATATGAAAAATCCGTATGTCACCTATGAAAATGAGTATGTGGAATCGGTGTGGTGGATTTTAAAAGAAGTCTGGAAAAAGAAACTTTTATATAAGGGTCACAAAGTGGTGCCGTGGTGTTCGCGATGTGGTACCGGACTTTCTTCGCATGAATTAGCCTTGGGTTATAAAGAGGTTTCCGATAACTCGGTGTTTGTGAAGTTTAGACTTTTACCAAATCAAAAAATTAGTAATTTAGTAACTGACGAAAAAACTTTTGTTTTATCGTGGACTACCACACCATGGACTTTGCCGGGTAATGTAGCGCTCGCAGTGGGGGACAAAATAAATTATTCATTAATAGAGAAAGATGGTGAGAGTTTTTTTGTTGCAGAAGATTTAGTAGAAAAGATTTTACCGGAAGCAAAAAAAGTAAATAAATTTTTAGGTAAACAATTAGTTGGTTTAGAATATCAGCCTCTTTTTGAAGTTAAAAATATGAAGACGGCGACCGCCTACAAAATTTATCCGGCGGATTTTGTGACGACTACGGATGGTACGGGTGTGGTGCACACTGCGGTTATGTATGGAGAAGACGATTATCAATTAGGTATGAAGGTGGGGTTGCCACAGAGGCACACCGTAGATGAGGCGGGTCGGTTTACTCCAGAGGTAAAAGATTTGGCGGGTTTACCAGCTAAGAATCCAGAAACGGAGAAGAAAATATTTTCTTATCTAACCGAGAAGGGTTTTCTGTTTAAGGTAGAAAGTTATAAACATGAATATCCATTTTGTTGGCGTTGTAGCACTCCGCTTCTTTATTACGCTCGCGAGTCTTGGTTTATTGGAATGAGTAAGGAGAAGGCTAAATTAGTATCCGCTAATAAAAAAATAAATTGGATACCAGAGCACTTAAAAACTGGTCGGTTCGGCGAATGGATTTCGGGAGTCAAAGACTGGGCTATTTCTCGGTCTCGTTATTGGGGAACACCTCTACCAATTTGGGAGTGTGCGGAGTGTGGAGAATTAAAGGTGGTGGGAGGTTTTGCGGAGTTGGAAAAAGAGGTGAGTGGTAAGAAGGTAGATACTAAGTTCCTTTTTGTTCGGCATGGAGAGGCAGAAAACAATACAAAAAATATAACTTGTGGTTTTCCAGAGACAATAAAAAGACCCCTAACTTTGAAGGGTAGATCGCAGGTGGAGAAATTAGCTAAGGGTATAAAGAAATTAAAACCTAGTATCATTTTTGCCTCAGACTTAATTCGGACCAAACAAACCGCAGAGATTTTAGCCGAGAAATTAGGAGTTAAAATAATTTTTGATGAACGATTACGAGAAATTAATTTTGGAGAATTTAATAATCGAAAAGTAGAGGAATATTTTAATTTATTTTCTTCAGAGTTAGAGAAATATCAGAAAGCTGCGCCGGGTGGAGAAAATATGACGCAAATTCGGGCGAGGATGAATTCCTTTATTAGAGAAATAGGGGAGAAATATCCAAAAGAAACAATTTTAGTAGTAACTCACGGTCACCCAGCCGCTTTAGCGGAGCAGATTATGTTGGGGACTACCGATAAACAAGTTTCGGAAAAAATAGAGGCAGGTAAGGGATTTTTAAACGCAGAGATGCGAACTTATAAACTCCGCACTCTACCTAGAGATGAGACGGGTTTATTTGATATACACCGACCATTTGTAGATGGAATAGAGATTACTTGTCATAAATGTAAGGGTCCTATGAAGCGGGTGCCGGAGGTTTTAGACGTTTGGTTTGATTCGGGTGCCATGCCGTACGCACAGGCCCATTACCCATTTGATAAGAAACAGAAGTCAGTATTTTCCGCGGATTATATTTCGGAGGGAGTAGATCAAACTCGGGGATGGTTTTATACCTTACTCGCTATTTCTACGTTACTTGGTAAGCCAGCCGCTTATAAAAATGTGGTGTCGTTGGGATTGGTCTTAGATAAGAATGGTCAGAAGATGTCTAAGTCTAAGGGGAACGTAGTTAATCCGTGGGAGATGATTGAAAAGTATGGTGCTGATTCTTTGCGTTGGTATTTCTACACGGTGAATCCACCAGGGGAGTCTAAGAAGTTTGATGAGATAGATTTGGGTAAGGTGTCGCGCCAGTTTGTTTCTTTGATTTACAACTCTTTTGTTTTTTATGAAACCTATGCGGATAAAAATGCTAAAGCTTTAGTGGGTGGAATAAAATCTAAAAATATTTTAGATAAGTGGGTGATGAGTAGATTAAATCAAACGATTACTGAGGTAACTAAAAAATTAGAGAGTTATGAAATTGGGGAGGCGGCAAGACTCATAGAGGTTTTTGCGGGGGATATGTCACGATGGTATATTCGCAGGTCGCGTCGTCGTTTACAGCGTCCAGAGGATAAAAAAGATTATGCCGCCGCTTCCGCGACCCTGAGATTAGTCTTGGGAGAATTAGCTAAAATGCTCGCGCCATTTATGCCATTTTTTGCGGAGGGTTTACACCGATCTTTGGGTAATAAGACCTCGGTACATATGGCAGATTGGCCGAAGGCCTCGGGTAAATCAGATGCTAAGTTGTTATTAGGGATGGAGGAGGTTCGAGACTTAGCCACTAAGGGCTTGGCAGCTCGGGCGAGTGCAGCTATTAAGGTTCGTCAGCCACTTATGAGTCTTACAGTGCCCGCTAAAAATTCTAAAATAAAAACTCAAAAGGAAATTTTGGAAATTTTGAAGGAAGAGGTGAATGTAAAACAAATTAAATTTGGAAATGTAGAGGTATTAGAGCTAGATAAAAATATAACTCCAGAATTAAAAGCAGAAGGTTTGGTTAGAGAATTTGCACGGGTGGTTCAAGACTTGAGACAGGATGCTAAATTAAATCCAAGTCATCGAATAGAAATTTCTATTGTAGGAGATTTGAGTTTAGAAAAAACTTTAGAATCTCAGGAAGTGGAGATAAAGCGAATGGTGGGAGCGGATAAAATAATCTTTAAGAAAACTGAAAAGCACACCGCTCAAATAGAAACTAAGTTGGATGATAAGCCCCTTTGGCTCGCCATCCG
>CAZHWX010000008.1:0-8197 GCA_964536045.1 uncultured Candidatus Saccharibacteria bacterium | reverse complement strand
TTTTATTTAATTGGGGTTTTTCTTGGTTCTATTAGTATGTTTTTTGGATTCTATGGTCGAAAAAACATGAGGCTGTTTAAACTAACAGGGCAAAATACTTTGGCTGTGTCAGCTAGTTTGGCCTATGTAATGAGTGTATTTTGTGCTGCTAATTGTTTTGTCTCCCTTATGATGGCTGCGGAAACTTGCCGTCTTACACTGGAGCTTCTACTCCAAATTTAAAATCCCCCAATGGGGGATTTTGTTTTTAGCGAAGTCCGATACGTTTATAAACTTTATCTAGTTTCTTTTCCGCGCGTTTACCAGCGTCCTTACCACCCTTTAGTAAAATAGCTTGGGCAGTTTTAGCGGAAACTTTTTTCTTGCGAGTCTGGAATCCCGAGAGAGAAGAAATAACAATATCGGCTACCGCTTTTTTGAAATCACCATAACCAAAGTCTTTAAATTTTTGTTCTAGTTCTGCAACTCTTTTATCGGAGAGGGCGGCGGCGATAGTTAGTAAATTACTAATGCCGGGCTTTTTCTCCCAATCTAATTTAATAGAGTTTTCGGAGTCGGTCGTCGCGCGCATAATTTTATGACGCATTTCGTCTGGGGAGTCATCTAAAAATAAACAACCAGCAGGGGAGGATTTAGACATTTTTTTATCTGGATTATCTAAAGCCATTACCCGTGGAGTTTCGGTGTGGAGTTCTTTGGGTTCTATAAAAGTTTGGCCATAACGAGCGTTAAACTTGCGAGCCAAGGTTCGGGCTAATTCTAGGTGTTGGTCTTGATCATCACCGACTGGAACGACACCGGCATCGTATAAAAGAATATCGGCAGCCATTAAGACTGGATAGGTGAATAGACCAACATTTATATTTTCTGGGGATTTCTCTGACTTATCTTTGAACTGAGTCATTCTTTCTAATTCGCCGATAGGAGCAACTGTGTTTAGCGCCCAAGCTAACTCGGTGTGCTCTGGAACAGAAGATTGAGCGAATAGAATAGATTTTTTAGGGTCTAAGCCGGAGGCAATATAGCTACGAGCTAAATCAATTATTTGTTCCTTTTTCTCTTTGGCGGAAAAAGCTTCGCCGGTTAGAGAGTGGAGGTCAGCCAAGAAAAATAAACAGTCATATTTTTTAGAGTTTTGGAGGCTGACGAAATTTTTAATCGCGCCTAAGTAGTTGCCGACGTGTAGGCGACCAGTGGGCTGAATGCCAGAAATAAGAACGGGTTTCATTAGGTTTTAGTATATAAGGGATAATTTTAAAAAACAAAAAGCTGCCAATTGGCAGCTAGATGGAATCATAATTGAGAATAAAAGAAGCAGTTGAGAGTACTACAGATAAAAAACCAATAGCGATTGGTAGGCTATTTTTTAGAGGTTTTGGGTCCATTCGAGTCTCAAGGGCTCTAGCTTCAACGGTGTTGGCAATACAAAAGATGAGACTAGCGGAAATTATCAAAACACTCTTAATAAGTTTGGGAGAACTGGAGTCTTTTAATACAAAAATTAAAAACCAGGTCCCCAAACCACAAAATAAAAAAGAAAGAACAATTAAAATTAGCAATATAAAAAGATTTTTCATAAAACCTCCATTTAAAGATTAATAATATGTAAAATTTGGCTGACCTTGTTATACATCCCCATTATTCAAAGTCAATTTTATTAGAAACAAAAACCCCCACTATGGGGGTTTTTGTTATTTATTAAGTTTTAAACCTCAATAAGTACGGGCAATATCATCGGACGGCGGTGAGTCTTGGTGTACAAGAACTGACCAATTTGTTCACGGAGTAAGGTTTTAAGATAATCCGGATCCGCAGTTTGGTGATTACCCTGAGGGATCTTAGATAGAATGGTACGAATTTTATGACGAACTTGTTCCACCATTTCTCGACTATCTTTTAAGTAAATAAAACCGCGAGAAATAATTTCTGGATTCTTTAGTAAGCGTCCTCCAGTGCGGCTAACTACGGCAATAATAACCACCATACCTTCTTGAGATAGGGTCATGCGGTCGCGGAGAACAATTTCCCCGACGTCGCCGACACCCAAGCCGTCTACGGTTACGTAGTTAGCTGGAACCTGCTCTTCCGTGACCTTAGCAGTGTCCTTGGTGATTTCTATAACTAAACCGTTGTCACCTAACAAAGTTTGTTCTGGGGGTATTTTTAGGACCTCTTGAGCAAGTTGAGCGTTTCGTTGACGCATAAAGTAATAGCCGTGCATTGGCACTACAAATTTAGGCTGAATCAATTTCATTACCGCTTTCAATTCTTCTTGAGGGGCGTGACCAGAGGAGTGAATGGCCAACATTTTATTGTGGAAAACATTCGCGCCTTGGCGAGCCATATTATCTTTTAGATTCTGAACTCGACGTTCATTACCAGCGATAACCGAAGAAGATAGAACTACCATATCACCTTTCTTAATTTTTATTTCGCGGTGTTCACCATTCGCAATGCGGGCAAAGCCGCCACGAGGTTCACCTTGAGCACCCGTGCAAAGAATTAAAAGTTTATCGTCGTGATATTTTTTAATGTCTTCGAGGGGGATGATGGTGCCTTTTTCAAATTTCAAATAACCCAAATTTTGAGCAATTTGTAAGTTGGTTTTCATAGATAGACCACTGATCGCGACTCGACGACCAAGTTTCTCGGCAATCTTTACGATTTCACCTAAGCGGTCCAAAAGGGAAGCAAAGGTTCCAACTAAAATTCGGCCCTTAGCAGAGCGGAAAAGTTTTTCTAATTCTGCTTCCACGATTCTTTCGGAAACAGAAAAGCCCGGGACTTCTGCACCAGTGGAGTCGATAAGAAGAGTGTGAATTCCTTCTTTACCAACTCTTTCCCAAACATCCATACCCTTAGGATTTCCATCTAGATCGTAGTCAAATTTAAATTCTCCTGGGTGGACCACATTACCAACTGGGGTACGAATAATCATACCGATACCATCTGGAATATTGTGAACCACATCGAAGAAAGTAATAGAGAAGTGTTTACCAAATTGAATGGTTTCG
Source organism: uncultured Candidatus Saccharibacteria bacterium (assembly GCA_964536045.1). Lineage (GTDB taxonomy): Bacteria > Patescibacteriota > Minisyncoccia > UBA6257 > GWB1-50-10 > CAZHWX01. Next base: position 5,183 of record CAZHWX010000008.1, on the reverse strand, counting down.
CCACCCTTAACTAATTGGAATAATAATTTAGGAGTGTTCGGATAATCTTCCTGACGCTTCAAAATAATTTCTTTACTGATACGAGTAGTGTAAATAACTGGATTGCCGAGTTCCTCCATAATGTGGGGGATAGCACCAATGTGATCGTAGTGACCATGAGTAATAATCATGGCTTTGATCTTGTCTTTTCTTTCTCGTAGATATTCTACGTTTGGAATGATGTAGTCTACACCTGGAGTTTCCTCTTCGGCGAACTGCAAACCAGCGTCGATGATTATTATTTCATCGCCGTATTCCATAAGCATCATGTTTCGACCAACCTCTTCAAAACCACCAAGCGGAATAAGGCGTAGAGCCCCTTCTTTAATTGGTGTTCGCACTTCCACTCCTTTTGGAGCTTCCCGGTGTGAAACGGGGGTTCGGCGCGGAGGCCGTGAAGTAGTGCGCGTATTCATGCGCAGTTAAACATTCTAAACGGTAATTTAAGAATTTCCGGGGTTTAATCCTTGATTCCAAAATAAACACGCCTAAAACAAAATTGAATTTTTAATTTCGATTTTTGGTGCTGAGGAGGAGACTTGAACTCCTATGAGGTTGCCCTCGCTACGACCTGAACGTAGTGCGTCTGCCATTTCGCCACCTCAGCCGGCTACCGATAAAAGATACCAGAGTACCCGAATTTAATTAACTATATTATAGCCGGCAGTTTGTCCGGCGTCAAGTAGAACACGAGCTTTTAATACGCTCCATTTATTTGCGGTGCTATAAATTTCTTCGATGTTGGAAGCAGAAGATAAGTTTAATCCAGAGAGTTTTTCGCTGTGCACGTGATTAAAGGGGATAGCAAATAGAAACACACCTCCCTGACCATTGGTTAGGCGATTAGAGGCCTTAATGGAGGTATTTTCATCTCCGGTACGTCTAGATTCTTCTAATATTTTGTCAGTTTCTGGGTCAGTGTAACCAGCAATATTTTTTCCACCATTTCTTTCTCTGGAGTGCCAGAATGGAAATAGATCATATATATAGTCCGGGGCTAAACCAAAAAGCGCTGCTTCATAATTACCAGCTAAGAGACGGCTATTTAGAAGATCCGCTCGAACACTGAGTATGTTTACTTCTGAGGCTCCAGAACCTAACCAGGATTTTCTTAATTCATTTCCCACTGTTTCCCAGAAAGTTCCTTGAGGAATTAAAAGATTTAAAGATAAACCATTTAAATCGGGCTGAATGGTGTGTTCTAAATCTACTTCGGATCCACCTAGGCTGGGCGGAAGAGGGGAGTTGGAGAGTTCAATATCATCGCCAAAAATTTCTTTTAAATTAGCTCGATTACTACCCGCGCCTAAAGCTTTACGAATAGAAAAATTATTTAGTTTGGGATTATTTATTCCGTTTAAAAAAACTGCAGTGGTGCGAGAACTAGGAATGTGAGAAATTTTTAATCCACGACTGGTCCCTAAATCTGAAATTGGTTCTAAATTTAAAAATCCTAAAACTTCCCGACGTTTTAAGGCGTTGTTTAATTTATCTTGGTCGGTGTAAAAGCGAAGTCTAAAATCCGGAATGAGTGGTTTAGTGCCAATGTATTTATTATTGGGAGTTAATTTTATCTCTCTTACAAAACCACTTAATAGTTGGCGAACTTCGCTAACTTGATAGGGTCCACTTCCAATTGGTTCTAGGCGATAAGCAGAGAGGTGAAAATTTTCTGGAGCTACGGAGCTGTATACGTGAACTGGAATTGGACGAGTGCGTTTTAAAATTTCGGTAAACCAAGCGTAAGGTTCGGGTAGATTAATAGATATGTGTAGTGCGCTGATGCGTTCAATTTCCACATCTTCCCAAGCATTAAACAGGGGAGAGCCGGCGGCGGGATTTTTAATAGAGTCTAAGGTAAAGACCACATCATCCGCGGTGATAGGTTCGCCATCCGCCCACTCCAAATCATCCTTTAGTTTAATTTGAAAATTTTTATAATCCTTAGTCTCAATAGTTTCTGAGAGATCAGCAAGAGAAGAATATAAAAGAGCAGACATTGCTCGATCTGGTGAATTTTTAGCAGTTACCGGATTACTATCAATCGGCTGACCCACAAAACCTTCAGAATAAAAACCACCCGCAACTGGAACCCAAGTTCCTTGTCGGTAAATACGAGCAGTAATAAAACCAACAATCGAAAGAATAGCTAAAATAACCCCGCTTAAAAGAATTAATTTTTCTCGCGGCGACAAGGCGCCGGCCACTGCTTGAGTTACAACCTTCATTGAATTTTAAAACCTAAGCGGAAAGACTAAGAGCGGATAGACCAGCAAAAATAATTGCCATTACAACTGTAGCCCAAAAAATACCTCGTTCTAAACCACGTCGAGTTTGATAGGAAGAATCTTGAGAACCACCGCCAAAAACCCCAGAAAGACCACTCGATCTTTCCTGAAGCATAATGAGGACAATTAAAATTACCGCAGATACTAATTGAGCAATTGATAAAGTCATAGTGTTTATTCCCGGCCAGCCCAGCTCCCAGCTTTACCTAAGGCTAGATTCACTAAACTCACAACTAAGGTTGTTAGAAGGAGTGGCCAGTACCCTTGGATTGTAAGTTCGGGACTCAGGAAGTCAAGAAAATATAGGGTTAATGCATTTATAACTAGGATGAATAAGCCAAAAGATAAAAGAATTAATGGACCAAAGAAAAGCTTTAAAATGGGGCGAACTATAAATTGAATAACGGTTAAAACTCCAGCAGCAGTCACCACTCCAATTAAATCACCCACAAAAGATACTCCATCGACAAATTCTCGCGCTATTAAAATAGCGATGGCATTACCCACCAAGTGCATGATTATTTCTCCTATTAGTTTCATCTATTTAATTATACCAAGCCGAGGAGCTAAATTTTCCCCAGTCATTTCGGAAGGCTTGTTAATACCTAATAAACCTAAAATGGTTGGAGCTACATCTGATAGAAGTCCTAGACGTTCTGAAAAATTATTTGGTGTGTGGTTGGGATGAAGTGGAAAAATAATAGGTACAGGATTGGCATTGTCGGTTAGATCGGGGAGACCGGTGTGGCGATTTAAAACAACTTCTGCGTTGCCGTGACTACCCACCACTAAAAATTCGCAGTTATGAGTTTTAGCTTCTTCTGCCAAAATTCCTAAACTACGATCAATAGCTAAGGCGGCTTCAGAGGTTAGGGCAAAGTTACCATTTTTGGCGGCGGTATTGGCATCACCAAAATTTATAAGAATGAAAGAGTGATCGGAATCTCGAATGGCTAATGTGGCCCGATCACGTAGGCCAGCCACATTTAAGGCAGAATTTTTTTGAGTTGGTAAATAAATTCGGAATTCATTGGAATTTTTTATTTCTCGAAAACCGTCAAAACAAAAACTAATTGGATGTTCATAAATTTCTTCGGAAATTCTAATTTGAGTTAAATTATTTTTGGACAATATTTCACTAAGGGTGTTTTGGGCGGGATTAGTTGGGGAAAAGCTTTCTAAGCCGCGACCCACACCAATAATTCCAAAACCTTCTTCTATAGATATAGCTTTTTGCCAGTCTAAGCCGAGAGCGGGCCCAGAAGTAGTAAGGGCGCCAGCTACAGAATTTTTTAACCAACCAGAAAAATTAGTTAGAGAGGAGCTACTTAGTGGGTTACCTTCGTGATTTTCACTTAGGCCCCAGCCGGCCAAAATTACCATCACCAAGGAGCGTTTCATTTGTTTATTTTAGAATGTTTTTTGTCTTTTGACACCTATCACAGCACAAGCGCATAATATAGGTACGTGTCGAATTTAATTCAGAACTTAATTACTCACTATGAACCCAATTTGGATTGTGGCCCTGGCCTTATTGGTCGGCGGCTCAGCAGGTTATGCAGCAAGGTTTTTTCTTGGAAGCAAATCGAAAGATTCTCTAGAGAAGAGTCTTAAGGCTAGAGAGGAGGCAGCAGAGATAGAAGCTAAAGCAATAATTGTTACTGCTAAGGATAAGGCGACCCAGATAGTTTCTGAGGCGCAAAACGAAGAGAAAGAACGCAAACAAGAATTGCGTAGATTAGAAGATCGTTTAACTAAAAAAGAAGACCAGTTAAACGAAGAAAGAAGCTCCATGACTAAGGAGCGGGAGAAAAATACAGAAGAAAGTAAGAAGATTTTAGAAAGAGAGGAAGAGTTAAAAAAGTTACGCGCTCAAGCCATTACTGACTTGGAGCGTTTGTCTGGCTTGTCTTCTGCAGAGGCTAAACAGAAGATGATTTTAGAAATTCAAGAAGCTAGCAAAGAAGAATTAGCTCGATTATTAGCAAAATTAGAAAGGGAAAAACAACAGACCGTGGAAGCTCGAGCCGCGGAAATTGTAACTACGGTTATTCAGCGTTATGCCCGAGATCGGATAGCTGACGCCACTACTAGTTTAGTGCCGTTACCAAGTGAAGACTTAAAGGGAAAGATAATTGGTCGGGAGGGGCGTAATGTACGAGCTTTTGAACGAGCTACTGGTACGGAGGTAATTGTGGATGAAACTCCAGAGGGAATTGTTATTTCTTCTTTTGACCCACTCCGCAGAGAATTGGCTAAATTATCTTTAGAAAAATTAATTCGAGATGGTCGGATTCAGCCAGCTCGTATCGAAGAGGTGGTGGAGCAGACTCGAGCAGAATTAGATAATCACATTCAAAAAGTTGGAGAAGACGCCGCGTTTGAAGTGGGAATTTTAGATTTTCCAAAAGAAATAATTCATTTACTAGGTCGACTCAATTATCGAACTAGTTACGGACAAAATGTTTTACAGCATTCCGTAGAGGTGGCGCATTTAGCTGGAATGATTGCTTCGGAATTAGGTTTAAATGTCACTGTCGCCAAGAAGGGAGCCTTGGTGCACGACTTGGGTAAGGCAATTGACCACGAAGTAGAAGGAACTCACGTAGACTTGGGTCGTAAACTTTTGAAAAAATATGGAGTAGATGATGCGGTAATTAAAGCAATGGAAGCACACCACGATGAATATCCTTATGCAATTCCGGAGGCGTATATTGTAACGGCGGCGGATGCAATTTCTGCAGCTCGACCTGGTGCACGTAGAGATACTTTGGAAAAATATATTAAGCGATTAGAAGATATTGAAAACATTGTGAAATCTTTTGAGGGAGTAAAACAAGCTTTTGCGGTTTCGGC
>CAZHWX010000007.1:0-15906 GCA_964536045.1 uncultured Candidatus Saccharibacteria bacterium | reverse complement strand
ATCTAGGTGGAAACGCTAGCACTAGGTTTTGGTCTGGTTATTTGGACGACGCTCGAATTTATAATCGTGCTCTTTCAGCTGACGAAATAAAAAGACTTTATCAATCATCAGTCTATACCCGTAGCTTTTATGTAGAAAATACTTGTCGGTCCACGGGTGGGGATGGAGAGATAACTGGATCCGGAGATTCTTGTGCGGGTGGTTCAGTTAATGATCCTTCTACTCAAAAAATAACAGTGTCGGTTGGTTGGCAAACTGGAGTGACTACTACCCAATTAATGCTTAATGATTATTTAACTCGTTGGAAGAATGCTATTTTTGAACAGGCTGATTGGTCCGGTGGAGTAGATAATTCTGGTTCCTATACTAATTCTTCGGATTCTTACTCTAGTACTACTAACACAGATTTAAATTCTGGCGGGGTTATTTTGGATTTACCGTAAAAATTACCTCCCAGTCTTCATATAGGTTATTATTAGATATATGCGTGTAGAACACTTTAGTGAACATTTGGAAAAAAGTTTGGATCGAGTAGTAGCTAATTTGCCGGCTAAGTTGGTGGAGGCTGTGCCGGAGCAAAATTTAGAAAAAGAACGAGTTAAGGAGGCTCTTTTAAAAATAGCCAAGGAAGAGGAAGCGGCTCCCGAAGTTCCCAAAGAAGAAGCTAAATTAGAGGTTCCAACTTATTTTTCTGAAGAGGATGTTTCTCCAGATATACAAAAGAAGGTGGAGGCTTTGGTTAATTTAGCCATGGAAGAAGGGATTCCGGCAGCTTTAAAATTAGCTAAAAAACAAGATATTTTTATTCAAGACGCTTTACACGATGCACTTATTGATAAGCTTCTACCCGAACTAAAGAAGCGCGGTCATCTATAAACATGGCAGCTTTAGAAATATTTTTAGTAATTGTTTTTGCTGCACTTTTTGCAGTTGCTTCATTTTTTTGGTTTCGTTTTCAAATAAAAAATAAAATATCTTCTAGATTGGGTTTGAAGTTGTTTTCTATTAAATTACCCCCTGGAAAAAAAGAAGGAACAGAGGTAATTAGAGAAATTGCCAAATCAGAACAGTTTTTTTCAAGTATCGCTAGTCTAAAAAGTCCGGTAATTTTAGAAGCAGCCATTCCTTCGGTTGGTAAAAATATTCATTTTTATATTTCGGTTCAGGCTAAATCTGCAGATCCTGTACTTGGCCAATTACACGCTATTTGGCCAGAAGCAGAGATTTTGCCGGTAGAGGATTACAATCTTTTCCATCCGGGAGGAGTTAATTTGGGAGCGGTATTAGTTCAAAAAGAATTTTGGGGTTTACCAGTTAAAACCTATAAAGAAATTCAGGCCGATTCTTTTCAAACTATTTTAGGTGGCTTAGAAAATGTAAATGAACTCGGAGAGGGTGGAGCTATTCAGGTAGTAATAAAATCCGCTAACGATAAATCTAAATCGGGTAGAAAAATTTTAGAAAAAATTAAACATGGAGCCTCTCTAAAAGACGCTCTAGTCGATGAGGAGTGGTACAAATTATATAAAGATTTTTCTGAAGCTATTTCTGGTAAGAGTGCAGAAGAATTAGAACAGGCTAAAAATTCCGAAACTAAAAAAGCTGATCCAGCCCTACAAGAAGCCTTAGAAAGTAAATTAAAACACCCTTTGTTACAGGTTAATTTTCGGGTCCTAGCTTCCGCCCCCTCCGAATCTCAAGCTCGAGGTATTTTAGATGGTGCAATTTCTGGACTTAGTCAGTTTTCGGCTCCCGGAAAAAATTCTTTTCAATTAGCTATTCCTAAAAACATTTCCGCCTTAGCTGAAAAATTTATTTTTAGAGACGAAGATGCTAGTCAGGCGGTGTATCTAACTGGTGAAGAGTTAGCGGGGATTTTTCACTTACCAACTCCATTTACGGAAATTTCTAATTTAGCCAAATTAAATTATCGAACAGTAGCGGCTCCGGTAGATTTGCCAACCGAAGGAGTTTTATTGGGTTGGAATGAATTTCGTTCTTCTAAGCGAGCTATCCGATTAGCGCGGGAAGACCGGCGTCGTCATTTTTATATAGTTGGTCAAACCGGCACCGGTAAGTCCGCCTTATTAGCCTTCATGATTGGTCAGGATATGGAGAAGGGAGAGGGGGTTGGAGTTTTAGATCCGAATGGAGACTTGTTTATGGATTTATTAGGACGCGTCCCAGAGAGTAGAGCAAAGGATACCGTAGTTTTTGATCCTTCTGATTTAGATCGGCCAGTGGGCTTAAATATGTTGGAATACGATCCAGCTTTTCCGGAGCAAAAAACTTTTATTGTAAACGAGATGCTTTCTATTTTTGATTCTTTGTATGATTTAAAAACTACCGGTGGTCCAATGTTTGAACAGTATCTTCGTAACACTCTTCAACTTTTAATGGATGATCCGTCAGAGGGGGCCACCATTGTAGATGTGCCTAGAGTATTGTCGGATGTTACTTATCGTAAGCGCCTACTCGCTAAATGTAATAACGGCTTAGTTAAAAATTTCTGGGAAAAAGAAGCGGAGAAGGCTGGTGGAGAAGCGGCTCTAGCTAATTTGGTGCCATACATAACTTCCAAATTTAATACTTTTATTGCTAATGATTATGTCCGTCCAATTATTAGTCAGTCTAAGAGCACTTTAAATTTTCGGGATATCATGGATGGTAAGAAAATTTTATTAGCTAATTTATCCAAGGGTAAAATTGGGGAATTAAATGCCTCTTTATTAGGAATGCTTTTGGTTGGTAAATTAACTTTGGCAGCTTTTTCGAGAGCTGATCAACCAGAAGCTCAGCGTGCGGATTTTTATTTATATTTAGACGAGTTTCAAAACTTTACTACTCCAACCATCTCTATGGTTTTGTCGGAGGCACGTAAATATCGTTTGAATATGAATTTGGCACATCAATTTATTGCTCAATTAAAAGATAATATTCGGGAGGCGGTGTTTGGTAACGTTGGTTCTATTTGTGCTTTTCGAATTGGTCCCAACGATGGAGATTTTCTAGCTAAGCAGTTTTCTCCAGTATTTGATGCTTGGAATTTAGTGAATATTGATAACTTGCGAGCTCATATAAAAATTCTTTCCCATAACAAAGTGCTACCTCCTTTTACCATGTCTTTAGAATTACCACCTCGAGGCGATCTTAGTCACTCTAAGAAAATGGCCGAAATTTCTAGAAATATTTATGGTCGGCCCCGAGCGGAAGTAGAAGCAGAAATGGTTAGAAGACTAAATAGCTAAAAATGAAAAAAATAATTATCGCTAATCACAAAATGAATCCGCTAACTGTTAGCGAATCCATTAAGCTTGCAGAAGCAGAAGATTTAAAAGATTTATATCTTGCACCTCCCTCCATTTTTTTATCCGAAGTCAAAAAGAATATTAAAAATGCAGAGTTAGTAGCACAAGATGTGGGGGTCTCGGAGTTTGCAGTGGGGGCGTGTACTGGAGAAGTTTCCGCTCTAATGCTAAAGAAGATGGGAGTAAAAATGGTGTTAGTTGGACACTCCGAAAGGCGAGCTGGGGGAGAGACGGATCTTCAAATTTCTAAAAAAATTAAAACGGCCTTATCCGCCGGTTTAAAAGTTGTGTTGTGTGTTGGGGAACAATTATCAATTAGACAGAAAGGTTTGTCGGCAGTTAAGAAATTTTTAGAAAAACAAATTAATACTGCTATTTTAGAATCTAAAAATACAAAAGAAATTAAAAATTTGTTAATCGCTTACGAGCCAGTTTGGGCTATCGGCTCGGGTAAGTTTGCTAATCCAGAGGAGGTGGCGGAAATAGCTTCTTTTTTAAAAACCTTAATTAACTCCAAAGTTTTATATGGTGGTTCGGTGTCTGTAGAAAATGCTAAAGATTTTCTATCTAAATTAGAAATTGATGGTTTGTTGGTCGGCGGTTTAAGTTTAAAACCTAAAGAATTTAAAAAGATACTTTTATAAGTATCTAAATTTAAAAATGCGCACCGCCAAACAATTTATTTACGGGTTTATCTATCTAGCTATTTTAGCTGGAGTTTTTGCGTGGTTGTGGCCGGTGGATACTAATAAATGTAATCCGTCGGAGAAGTGTTTTGTTGAAGAAGCTCCAGTTTTAAAAATTTCTTTTGGCCTACCTCAGTTTTTTTCTACAACGGATGCAGTTTCCGCTTTTTCCGAAGTAACTAATTCCGGAGTTTCTGCGGAGTGGACTTACCAAATAAATTTTTATGATAGTTTTGATGTGTTAATTGATACCGTAGAAAAAAGAGACGAATTTCCAGCTTCTTCGGTGCGTTTGGTTTCGGTGGTTTGGCCAAAAGCTGCAGCTCGCGTAGAGTTTAAACCGTTAGTGGGTAGGGAATTACCAACTATTATTTCTCCCACCACTCCTCAAGTTTCGGAAAAATTGGAAATATCGGAAAATTCTGGTCGTTTAACTGGAACCCTACAAAATATTTCTTCCGCTAATCTTCGGGAGACAAAAATAATCGCAATTTTTAAAGATTCTCTAGGTGATGTATTGTGGGTGGGGGAAACCATTTTAAGCGGTTTAAGGTCTTATGAGGCTTTAGATTTTGTGATCTCTTTACCTAAAGACGAAAATCTCTTAAAAAATATCTCTTCAGGTAGTCGAGAATTCTTTATTTATCCAGCTCAGTGAGTTTTTTAAGTTTTTATAAACATTTAGATTGGCGGTTAGTTTTGTCCGCAGCAATTATTGCTGTGGCCGGAATGCTTTCACTTTGGAGTTCCGCTCCAGAGTTTTTTTATCGCCAGTTAGTATGGTTAATTATTGGCTTTGTTTTGATTTTAAGTTCGCCATTTTTGCGTTGGCGAACTCTAATTACTAATGCCTGGTTTCGTTATGGTTTGTATTTTTTATCTACGGGTCTGCTTTTATTAACCCATTTTCAATCCGAAACCATTCGAGGTACTAAGGCGTGGCTGGTAATTGGTAATTTTCAATTTGAGCCAGCCGAATTAGCCAAATTATCTTTAATTTTGGTTTTGGCAGATTTTTTTGCCCGTCGTCACTTAGCGGCTTGGCAGAGTAAAAACCTGCTACTCTCCATGTTAATTTTGGGTCTGCCTTTGGGTTTGGTGTTCTTTCATCCAGACTTCGGATCCTCGTTTATTCTAGGTTTTATCTGGTTAATTTTCATTTTAATCGGGGGAATTCATACTCGTCGGTTCATTGTAGGTTCCCTAATGGCGGTTTTGATTTTTGCTGGGTTGTGGGTGGGTATTTTGAAGGATTATCAAAAAGATCGAATTTCCGCCTTCCTTTTCCCCGAAAAAGACCCCCTAGGTATAAATTACAACGTTATTCAGTCTAAAATTGCCATTGGTTCCGCTGGTTTTTGGGGTAAGGGATTTGGAGCGGGCACTCAGGTTCAACAGGGATTTTTGCCCGAAAGCCAAACTGACTTTTTATTCGCCGCCTTTGTAGAGGAGTGGGGTTTAGCTGGGGGATTGTTAGTTTTAGGCGCTTGGCTCTTTATGCTTTATAGAATTATGCGAATTGGTATTAAACTTAGAGATAATTTTGGAAAATTGGTGTGTGTGGGAGCCTCCGCCTATCTTATAGCCCAATTTCTTATAAATGTGGGTTCTAATTTGGGCTTGGTGCCGGTCGCGGGGGTCACCTTCCCACTTTTAAGTTATGGAGGTTCCAGCATCTTGACGACTTGTCTTATCCTAAGTATCATAGAAAACATTCAACTTGAATCCTCAGTTTAAAAAACAGGGAGGGGCAGGTGTTTTTTTGTCTGCCTGTTTCGGCGTACTTTTTGTTGCCTTCTTGGGGTTGGGTTATTTAGCGTATGGTCTGCAGTCTTCCGGCGGTCCGGCCGAGGAGATTGTGGTGGAATCTGGTGAGAGCTTTAAATCAATCAGTCAAAAACTTTCCCAAAAAAATCTAATCCGATCTGTGTCTGCTTTTAAAATCTACTCCCTATTCACTGGGTCGGCTCATAAATTTAAACCCGGCGTTTACCGCTTAGCGGGGACTATGAGTGCGCCTCAAATAGTCAGTCTTTTAACGAGGGGTGGTCAGAATGATGTGACGGTGACTATTCCTGAGGGAACCTCCTTAAAAGATATCGAAATAATACTTAAGAGTTCGGGAGTTTTGACCGCTTCCTCTTCTTTTGAGTCAATTTTTGCTGATCTCAATAAGGAATATCCAGAATTCCTAACTGGTCGTAAATCTTTAGAGGGTTTTCTTTTCCCTGATACGTATCGGCTATCTATGGGTAGTGAAATAAAGGATGTGGCTAGAGTATTTTTAGATAATTTTCAAACCAAAGCCTGGCCCCTACTTCAAAAAGATTCCCGTTGGTATGAACGTTTAATTTCCGCCTCTATTTTAGAAAGAGAGGTCCCACTTTTTGAAGATCGTCAGGTGGTAGCTGGGATTTTAGCTAAACGCAATCGTTTACAGATGCCATTACAAGTAGATGCCTCGGTTATATATGGAAAATGTGATGGTTCTTTTAAAAACTGTGAAAATCTTTTAACTAAAAAAGATACCGTAACCGTAAGTTCTCCCTATAACAGCTACCAGCGTTTAGGCTGGCCGCCCACTCCGATTTCTAATCCCGGACAGATGGCTATTCGTGCCGCCCTCTCGCCAAAAGATAGTCCTTACCTGTATTATCTTTCTTCCCGACCAAGTGGTGAAACGATGTTTTCGAGAACCCTTGATGAACACAATGAAAAACGAGCCAAATTCCTTTGAAACTAATCGGTCGATTAAATAAAAAACCAACCAACCAAAAAAACCAACTATGTTAAAAACCAAAGTCTTCTCCTCCTATAAAGGACATCAGTTTGCAGAGCCGAACTTAATAGAAATTCAGCGCAATTCTTATGATTGGCTGTTAAAGAAGGGTCTTCGTGAGATTTTTGATGAAGTATCTCCGATTAAAGATCACACCGGTAAAGAGTTAGAACTTCATTTCTTAGATTATCGTTTTGACGAGCCAAAATACTCGGAAGAGCAGGCTCGCGAAAAAGATCAAACCTACGAAGCTGCCTTACGAGTTAATTTAAAATTGTTTGATAAGGCCCAGAAAGACACTCAAATTCAAGAAGTTTATTTGGGTGATTTCCCGGTTATGACGGTTCGTGGAACCTTCATTATCAACGGCGTAGAACGCGTAGTAATTTCCCAGTTATCTCGTGCGCCAGGCGTCTATTTTAAAGCTAGTGTGGTTCGTGGTCGCAAATTATTCAGTGCACAAATTATTCCGAATCGGGGTGCTTGGTTGGACCTCGAAACAGAATCCGATGGTTTTATTGGGGTAAAAATTGATCGTAAGCGTAAGGCTCCAGTCACACAGTTATTGCGTGCTTTTGGTTTAGAAGATAACGCTCAGATTTTGAAAAAGTTTGCCGATGTAGATACTGGAGATATTCAGTTTTTGCCAGCTACCTTAAAGAAGGACGATGCTAAAGATGCTTCTGATTCTTTCTTGAGTTTGCACAATCGTTTACGTCCTGGTGATTTAACCACTGTAGAAAATGCTAAGAATTTAATTGAATCCATCTTCTTCCGTTTTGATCGTTACGATTTGAGCCGAGTTGGTCGTTTCAAATTTAATCAACGCTTAGAATTAAGTTCTAAAAAGGAAGGTGGTCTTTTAGATCAAGAAGATATTTTAGCCGTCTTAAAAGAATTAATTCGTTTAAATAACACTCCGGGTGCTGAACCAGACGATATTGACCACTTGGGTAATCGTCGGGTGCGTCCAGTAGGTGAGTTGGTCCAGACGAGACTTCGAGTTGGTTTGGCTCGTTTGCGCCGTAATGTGCAAGACCGAATGTCCACCTTGGATCGTCACACCTTACAGCCTGTGCAGTTAGTAAACTATAAACTTTTAACTGCAGTAATTAGAGATTTCTTCTCTGCTTCTCAATTCTCCCAGTTGCTCAAAAATGTTAATCCGCTCTCCGAGTTGGAGCATAAGCGCGCCTTAACTACTCTTGGCCCTGGCGGGTTAACCAGAGAACGTGCTGGTTTCGAAGTTCGTGACGTGCACCCTTCTTACTATGGACGTATTTGTCCGATTCAAACTCCAGAAGGTGCGAGCATCGGTTTAGTTAGTAAAATGGCCAACTTCACTCGAGTGAATGAAATGGGCTTTTTAGAAACTCCATATTTTAAGGTAGTAAAAGGTAAAGCTACCGACGAAGTTGTTTGGTTAGATGCTTTAACTGAAGAAAAATTCCGTATCGCACAGGCCGACGTTCCGATTGATGAACATCACAAAATTAGTAGCGAAACAGTTTCGGTTCGTATTCATGGTGAACCAACTTTGTGTTTGCGAGATGAAGTAGATTTTATGGATGTTTCTGCGGATCAAACTTTCAGCGTAGCAACTTCTTTGGTTACTTTCTTAGAGCACAACGACGCCAACCGCGCGCTCATGGGTTCTAACATGCAAAGTCAGGCAGTTCCTTCTATTCGTGCTTCCGCTCCAGTTGTAGGTACTGGCCGAGAAGAGGCTGCGGCTCGCGATTCCGAACAAATGGTTTTGTCGGATATTTCGGGTGTAGTTTCGGAAGTAGACGCTAGTCACATAACTGTGAAGGGTGAAAAAGATACTAAGACTTATCCACTTTTGAAATTCCGTCATACCAACGATTCCACTTGTTTGTCTCAGCGTCCGATTGTGGCAATTGGGGACAAGGTTAAAAAGGGAACAGTGTTGGCCGACGGTCCAGCTACCGATTACGGAGCTTTGGCCTTAGGTCAAAACTTGTTAGTAGCTTTCGTGCCTTGGCGTGGTAGTAACTTTGAAGACGCTATTATTCTTTCGGAGCGCGTGGCCCAGAGAGATTTGTTTACTTCGATTCACATCGAAACTCACGAATGTTTAGTGCGTGATACTAAACTTGGTCCGGAAATGACCACTCCTGATATTCCGAACGTTTCCGAAGATAAACTTCGCAACTTGGATGAAGAGGGTATTGTGCGAATTGGCGCAGAACTTCGTGCTGGCGACATTATCGTTGGTAAGATTTCGCCAAAGGGTGAATCCGAACTTTCTTCCGAAGAAAGATTATTGCGAGCCATCTTCGGTGAAAAAGCTCGCGATGTAAAAGATACTTCTTTGACTTTGCCACACGGTAAACAGGGCCGAGTAATTGGTATTCGTATTTTCTCTCGCGAAAAAGGTGATCGTTTGGAGCCAGGTATTATTAAGAAAATCGAAGTTGAGGTAGCTCAATTCCAGAAAGTAAAAGCCGGTGACAAGTTGGCAGGTCGTCACGGTAACAAGGGTGTTATTTCTCAGGTCCGTCCAGTAGAAGACATGCCATGTTTGGAAGATGGAACTCCAGTGGATGTAATTTTGAACCCACTCGGTGTGGCTTCTCGTATGAACCTCGGTCAGATTTTGGAAACTCACCTTGGTTTAGCTGCTAAGCACGGTGGTTATCGTGCTGTAGTGCCAAACTTTGTGGGTGTTGGAGAAGATGGTATTCGCCAAGAATTAAAAGCCGAAGGTTTACCAGAAGACGGCAAGATGCGTTTGTTTGATGGTGTAACTGGTGATGAATTCCGAGAAAGAATTACCGTGGGTTATATCTACATCATGAAGCTTAACCACTTAGTAGAAAACAAGATCCACATGCGTTCTACTGGTCCTTACAGCTTAATTACTCAACAGCCGTTAGGAGGTAAGGCGCAACTTGGTGGTCAGCGCTTCGGAGAAATGGAAGTGTGGGCACTCGAAGGTTATGGTGCCGCGCACACTTTGCAAGAAATGTTAACTATTAAATCCGACGATATGTTGGGTCGGTCTGCCGCTTTCGAAGCTATTATCCGTGGTCAGGATATTAAGAAGCCAAATATTCCAGCTTCCTTCAATGTGTTAGTCAGCGAACTTAAAGCGTTAGGCTTTGATGTTGGTTACCACGGCGAGGAACAACCGAATATCGAGGATAATTATCCTCATATGAAATAACCCACCATGACTAATTCTAATAACATGAATAAAACTCCTATTACTCCTCATATCTCCATCAAAATTGCTTCTCCGGAAGAAGTTTTGTCCTGGTCTCATGGTGAGGTTATCAAGCCAGAAACTTTAAACTATCGTACTCAACGCCCAGAAAAAGATGGTCTTTTCTCCGAGCGTATTTTCGGTCCTACCAAAGATTACGAGTGTTACTGCGGTAAATATAAAAAAGTTCGCTATAAGGGTTTAGTCTGCGAAAAGTGTGGAGTCGAAGTGACTCGCGCTATTGTTCGTCGCGAACGCATGGCCCACATTCAGTTGGCCTCGCCGGTCGCGCACGTTTGGTTCTTACGTACCATCCCTTCTAAGCTCAGCATCTTAATGGATTTGTCGGTAGCTAAATTGGAAAAAGTTATTTATTACGCTGCGTACATTGTGACCGGTGTAAACGATGATAATCGTAAGCGCGCTTTGGAATCCTTAGAGCAAGAATTTAAGACTCTAAAGAAAGAAGAGGGAACTGACGTGGAAGCCTTAGGTGACAAGGTTCGCGGTTTACGCGAAGTTTTGGCTGCCTTACGACCGGGATTAATTATTACTGAATCTGAATACTTCAATTTGTCGGAGCGTTTTGCGGATGTTTTCGAAGCGGGTCGTGGCGCTGGTGCAGTTCGCAAAATTTTAGAGCGCTTAGATCTTAAGACTTTAATTAAAGAAATAAACAAAGAGTTAGAAAAGGTTCGTGATGAAAATCGTCGCAAAAAACTTTTGCGTCGCTTGAAACTTTGCCAATCTTTTATTGATTCTAATTCTCGTCCGGAATGGATGATTATGACTGTGCTTCCAGTTTTACCACCAGACTTACGTCCGATGGTAGCGTTGGAAGGTGGTCGTTATGCAACCGCCGACTTAAACGATTTATATCGCCGAGTTATTAATCGTAATAATCGTTTGAAGAAGTTGATGGAAATCCGTTCCCCAGAAGTTATCGTCACTAACGAAAAGCGCATGTTGCAGGAAGCAGTAGACGCTTTAATTGATAACTCCAGCCGAGTTGGTGGTCAGCTCTTATCTACTCGTAATCGTCCGCTCAAATCTTTGGGTGACATGTTGAAGGGTAAGCAAGGCCGATTCCGTCAGAACTTACTTGGTAAGCGCGTAGACTATTCGGCCCGTTCCGTTATTGCGGTCGGTCCAGAACTTAAATTAAATCAATGCGGATTACCAAAGAGTTTAGCTTTAGAACTTTTCCGTCACTTCGTAATTAACAAAATTATCGAAGGTAATTTGGCGTACAACATTAAGCAAGCTAATCGTTTCATCGAACAGGGTTCGCCAGAAGTGTGGGCAATTTTGGAAGAAGTAATTAAGGATAAGCGCGTGCTTTTAAACCGTGCTCCTACTTTGCACCGTTTGGGTATTCAAGCTTTCAAACCAATCTTGGTAGAAGGTTTGGCTATTCGTATTCCACCTCTTGTTTGTACCGCTTTTAACGCGGACTTCGACGGTGACCAGATGGCTGTGCACTTGCCGTTAACCATCGAGGCTCAATATGAGGCTGCTTATATCATGGACGCTAGCAAGAACCTCTTGAAGCCAGCGAGTGGTGATCCAATCGTTACTCCGACTCAAGACGTAGTGCTTGGTGTTTACTTCTTAACTCGTTCTCGTGCCGGTGTAAAAGGAGAAGGTCATTCTTATTCTTCTTTCTCCGAAGTAGAGCATGCTTACGAATTTGGATTCTTAGATATTAATGCCTTAATCAAGATTCAGATGGATGGAAAAATTTTAGAGACCACTTATGGCCGCTTAATTTTCAACCGAGTTTTACCACCAGATTTTGGTTATGTAGGGGATCACTTAAATAAAAAATCTTTCGGTAAGCTTATTTCTCGTTTAATTGAAAAATATGATACCGATACCGCTACGGAATATTTGGATCGTATTAAAGATTTAGGTTTCCGCTATGCCACTATCTCTGCTATCACTTGGGCAATTTCGGACTCCGTTACTCCAAAGGATAAGAAAATTTTCGTTCGCGAAGGAGAAGTAAAAGTAGAAGAAATTCAGAAACAGTTTAAAGATGGTTTACTCACTGATCGAGAGCGTTACCTCCGCGTAATCGCGGTTTGGGACAGCGTCCGCGATCGAGTATACGCTCAGATTCCGAAGGAGTTAGATCCTAAGAGTCCGCTTTACGCGATTATTGATTCCGGTGCGCGTGGTAGTTGGGCTCAGCCAAACCAGATGATGGGTATGAAGGGTTTGGTGGCCGACACTCAAAACAATCTTATTGAGTTGCCAATTAAGGCATCTTTCAAAGAGGGTTTGGGAGTGCTCGAATACTTCATCTCTACGCACGGTGCACGTAAGGGTACTACCGATACTGCATTGAAGACTGCCAAGGCCGGTTACTTAACTCGTCGTTTGGTAGACGTGGCACAGGACTTAATTGTTCAAGAAGAGGATTGTGGTACCGAACATGGTATTACTATTCATCGCAAAGATGGTGAGTCTTACAACTTGCAGTTTGCGGATCGAGTTTTCTCTCATACGTCCTTAGAAGATATTAAAGTAGAAGGAAAGAAAATTGTTGGCGCAGGAGAAATTATTACTAAATCTATTGCGAAAGCGATTCAGGATACAGACTTAGAAGAGGTGATGGTTCGTTCGCCAATTACCTGCGAAACCAAACATGGTATGTGTGCTAAGTGTTATGGTTTGGACTTAAGTCGAAACAAGAAGGTAGAACTTGGCGAAGCGGTAGGTATTGTGGCTGCTCAATCTATCGGTGAACCAGGTACTCAGTTGACCATGCGTACTTTCCACGTCGGAGGTGCGGGTGGTACTGACATCACTCACGGTTTGCCTCGTGTAGAAGAAATCGTGGAAGTCCGCCCTCCAAAGGGTAAGGCCTCTATCATTAAGCGTGACGGTATTGTGAGTCAGATCGAAGAGCGCGGTTTGCTTACCATTATAAAAGTTCGACCTTTAGAAGCTTCTAAAAAGAAACAAGAAAGTTTCGACGAATATCCGCTTCCAAACGGTGCTATTCCTTTCATTAAAGAAGGGGATGATGTGAAGCGTGGAGATGCGGTTTGTAGTGGCCCGTTAGACTTAAAAGAAATTCTCGCCTATCGCGGAGTAGAAGAAGTGGAGCGTTATATTATTAACGAAATTCAAAAAGTTTATACTCCACAAGGTTCCGCGGTAAACGACAAACACATTGAAGTAATTGTTCGCCAAATCTTATCTCGAGTTTTGGTTCGAGAAACCGGAGATTCCAATTTCATGATTGGAGATTTGGTAGAAAAATTAGAATTCTTAGCGGCTAACAAAATTACAAAAGAAGCCAAGAAGAAGATTGCTAAAGCCGCTCAGAAGGTCATGGGTATTACCCGAGTCTCTCTAAACTCTTCCAGCTTCTTGTCTGCCGCCTCCTTCCAGGAAACTGGTCGGGTGTTGGTAAACGTTGCGGTAGAGGGTAAGAAGGATCTATTGCGAGGTCTTAAGGAGAACGTAATCATTGGCCGCTTAGTGCCGATTGGTACTGGTAAGCGGGGTATTCCAGAAGATATTTTGAAGGCTATGAAGGATAAATTCTTTGCTAAGCCGGATGTTTTGGCTATCCCGGTTGCCGAAGTTGCTGTGACCGAAGCCCCAGTCGAACCAAAATTAGAAAAAGAAAAAGAGGTTTAATTAAGAAATTGGCCGGGTAGGAAAATCCTCGGATTTATACTGCCCGGTTGACGCTTAGCCTCTATTTTGTTAACTTATCCAAGCATTATGAACAGTCCGGAAGCCCACAAATATCAATTAGATTTTCACCTTTTAAACGAAGACTTGTCTCCGGTTTCTGCCTTACTTAAAAAACATGGCGCTGAAACTGATTCCGTCACTGCTTTAAAGAAGGTTCGTTTAGCCTATCCTGTAAAGAAACAGCAATATGCCTTTTTTGGTACCGCTTTAATTTCGGTAAAAACCGAAGTTTTACCATCTCTTAATCGAGACTTAACTTTGGCCGAAGGTCTTTTGCGTTTTTCTTTGGTGAAGCCGGGTAAGCCACAAGAAGAGCGAAAGCCTCGTGCTCCAAAAGCTGATAAACCAGCTACCAAATCTGATGCTTTGCCAACCCGTATCCGATCTTTTGATGATAATACTCTTTCGAATGAAGCGCTCGAAAGCAAATTAAAGGAAATTTCCCAATAATTGTTTTAAAAGTCGCAATTCGCTAAGCTATATATAAATGAATTTAAACAAGGTTTTCCTAATTGGTCGGTTGACCGGTGACCCTCAGCTCCGTAGCACTCAGGGTGGTCAGCCAATTTCCACTTTTTCTGTGGCTACCAATCGGACTTGGATAAATAAAGCAGGTCAAAAGCAGGATGAAGCTCAGTTCCACAATGTGGTGGTTTGGGGTAAACAAGCAGAAATTGTTAGCCGATTTTTGAAGAAGGGTTCTACTGTTATGGTAGAAGGCCGAATTCAAAGTCGAACCTATGTAGATAAGACTGGTCAGAACCGAACCGCAACTGAAATTGTTTGTGAACGTTTCCAGTTTGGTCCGCGCGCCGGTGTAGGTGGAGCTGGTTTTGGTAGTGATGCTGCAGCTGGCGCTTCTGCCGTGGCTGGTGATTCTTTTATGGACGAAATGAAAGATGACGAACCACTTCCAGAAATAAATTTAGAAGAAGATGAGGGTGGTATTAAAGCAGAAGATATTCCATTTTAAAAAAATATGATTAAGAAGAAAAAACAATGTCCATTTGCTTCGCGGGGGATCAAAGAAATTGATTATCGCGACGTCGAGCTTTTAACTCGGTATGTTTCTAGTCAGGGTAAAATTATTGACCCTCGTCACACCGGAGTTTCTGCCAAGTACCAACGCATGTTGGCTAAGGCAATTAAGCGCGCACGCATCATGGGTCTTTTGCCTTTCGTTGGTGGACGTTAAATAAATTTATATAAATATTGTGGTCTCTTTAGATTCGACTCTCGTTGAATTTTTTACTGGATTTACTCGCCAATTTGTTTTGGTGGATTGGTTTGTTGTGGTTTTTTCAGAGTATGTGCCGTTTATCTTAGCGGCTCTTTTTGTTTTGTTGGTATTTCGTCAGCCATCTTGGGTTTTGCGTATTAGAAAATTAGTAGAGGTTGGTTTGGTTTTGGCTTTTGCGGAGGGAATTTCGGCTGGCGTCATCCGTTTTATCTGGCCACGTGAGCGACCTTTTGTAGCCCTAGGCTTAGAACCACTATTTCAAGAATATGGTTTTTCTTTTCCATCCCGTCACGCTATTTGGCTCGCGGCTTTAGCTTGTGTGGTTTGGTCTTTTAATCGTAAGTGGGGCATAAGGTTTTGGTTAGTAACAATTCTTATTGGCTTAGCCCGCGTAGCTTCAGGCGTGCACTACGTGTCGGATGTTTTAGTTGGTTTCTTAATTCCAATAATTTTCTTCTGGCTTATAGATAGATTTTTACCACCTTTAGCTCAACCCGCTCCGGCTGAAGTTTTAGAAGAGGAAAAGAAAGAAGAAGATAAGTTTTAAAAATAAAAACCCGACTAGTCGGGTTTTTCTAATCTTGGGAAAATAAAATTATTTTCTCCAGCCACCAATCTTCCAAGATAAAAGATAAATATTCCCAGACACGCCGGAAAACCGATTAATCCGAAAGCTGCTATCGGATTTTTAAACACCTCTACAAATGTTTTTCCGTCGTATATGGAAAGTAGGACAGCTAATCCTAGTCCGCTTATGATTATCAGCATAGAAGCCAAAATCATTAGCCAGCCAAGGGTAAATCTTAGGACTCTCAACATACCAACCCCCGTATTTTGTGTGCTGGTCCAACATTTACACGCAGATTAATTTTAGTCAATAAAAAGGGGAATCGCCCTCGTTTTAAAACAAGAAGGGAGTCGCCCTCGACTAAACTTTTTTGTGGGGAGGG
>CAZHWX010000006.1:5271-16332 GCA_964536045.1 uncultured Candidatus Saccharibacteria bacterium | reverse complement strand
CTAATGCTCGTTATAAAATATTAGCCACCGAATTTAAACCGTTAGTTGATTTAGGTTTTAATAAAAATCTTTTTGCTCAAGTTCAGTCAGAGGATGGTCGGGGCTTATTGTCCGCAATTAATTCCAATTCTAATAGTTTAGGTACTACCACTCCCGCTTCGGATTACCCATTAATTTCGGTAAATCATGATCCAAACGAGATGAAGGTTAATGAACCGGTTAAATTTAGCTCTAATATAACTAGAATTAGTCCGCCATTTTCTTACGAGTGGACCTTTGCTAGTGGCACCCCTAAAACATCTGATAAGAGTGGATTAACTGTGGTGTTTGGTGATGTAGTAACTGATGGTAAGGCCTACAATCTAACTATAAGGAAGGGTGATAATCAGTGTAGTTTGTGGGGTGGCAATGTAGGTGGTGGAAAGGAGAAGCCTCCAAGATATTTTGAGGAAAATTAAGGGTTAGGCTTCAGCAAAAATTAAAGCTATTATGCGGCCGGCCCCGGCCGCTTTTAGCGTGCCCACAATTTCTTTGGTGGTAGCCCCCGAAGTATAAACATCATCTACAATCACTAAATCGTAGTTTTTTAAATTTTCGGACACTTCAAAAATTCCTCGGACATTTTCGGCGCGTTCTTTTTTGCTATTACATTCGGTTTGGGATTTATTATTTTTGATTCTTTTTAAAACATTTTTTATCAACCACTTATCATTTAATTTTTCTTTTATTTTTAGAGCTAGTAATTCGCTTTGGTTAAAACCCCGCTTACGGAGTCTTTGGGGGTGAAGGGGAGTGGGTATTAACAGAGTTTTTTCTGGATTTAATAAGGGTAGTAAATATTCTTTAAATTTAGGAACTACTACATTAGCCATTTCTTCTGCGCTAAGTCTTAAACCTCGATATTTTAAAGAGTGCACCAAATCTTGGACTTCTTTTTGTTGAAAATTAACCGAGGTTAATAAAATAAAATTAGTTGGATGACAGGGGAAGTATGGGTCTTTGGAGTGGCGCCTACAGGTTGGACAGGTAAAGCCATCGCTAATAACAATCTTAGACCGACAGTTACTACATAAAACTCCATCCCTAATCCTTGTTTTACAAGTTACACAACGTAGGGGAAAAATTAGACTTAATAAGAAAGTCGTTAATTGGTCCAGATTCATTTACCAAGACAATATGTCTTTTAAGAATTATAATAGAACAGATGGATATTATTCGATTTTTTATTGAGGATATAAAAAATTTCTTTACCTCTAGTAATGTGGTGGGTCTAGATATTGGCACTACCTCTCTGAAATTTGTTCAGTTAGCTAAGAGTAAAGACCAAATAAGTCTTAAAAATTATGGGATATTAGAGACTCGGGAATATTTGGATCGAGGAAACGGTTTTTTACAAACTAGTGCATTAAAAATGGATCCAGTCTTAATTGCTGGTTTGTTGAAAATTTTAATTCGAGAATCTAATTTAAGGGGTAAAAAATTTGTAGCCTCCATCCCTTCTTTTGCGGCCTTCTTCACCCCCTTGGATCTGCCTTTATTATCGTCCGCGGAAACAGCTAAGGCGGTTCTTTTTCAAGCTCGACAATATATACCAATCCCGATTGATAGTGTGAATTTGGATTGGACTAAAACTGGAGAGTTTGTGAACTCACAAGGCGCTAAGATGCAGAGGGTATTATTAACCGCTATCCCTAAAGACACCGTAGCCGTTTATCAAAAAGCTTTTAAGCTCGCCAATTTACAATTAGTTGGATTAGAGACTGAGGCTCAGGCTTTAGCTAGGTCCCTAAGTAGTCGGTCGGCTACCAGTCTTCTAATTGATATTGGTGGTCAGTCGACTACTGTGGCTATTAGTTCTAGCGGAATTCTACGCTTAGCTAGTCAGACTGATTATGCTGGTTTTACCCTAACTCAGGCTTTGGCTAGAAGTTTAGGTTTAAATGCTCAGCGCTCTGAAGATTTAAAAAGATTACGAGGCTTATCGGAAAATAAGGGGGAGGTGGAATTATCTATAGCTTTATATCCCTTTATAGACATAGTTTTACAAGAAGCTCGAAGATTAAAGAATTTATATGAACGAAACAATGCTGATTCTCCAGTTGGTGAAATAGTTTTGTTTGGGGGTGGGGCTAAGATGAATGGTTTGGCTAATTATGTCTCAGCTCGCCTAGGTATGCCGGTGGTTTTTCCAGATGTTTTTTCTCCGGTCACCTTGCCCTCTGGCATTGAACCAGCTCTAGCGTCTTTAAATAAAGAATTTTCGGTGGCAATGGGCTTAGCGTCGGGGAGAATAAATCTTTTATAAAATAGATTTTACTAGTTGGTAAAAAAAATAGATATATTTAAGTATTTATTGTGTTACAATAAATAAGAATATGGATCCAGCAGCTCCACAAACTTCTTTACAGGATCAGTTTGTCGAAGAAGCCATTCCGGTCGGTCTTCCGTGGCGTCTTTTGATTTCTGGCGCGGTTATTTTGGGTCTTACTATTGTGGTGGCGTTTGGCTTGGAATATGGATATAAGCCTTACCTGGATGAGCAGGTAACTGCGGTGGATGCTCAGTTTTCTAGTTTAACTAAAAACTTTAGTGCAGAAGATCAAAAAAGAATTGTTACTACCTATTCTCAGATTGCCAACCTAAAATCTATTTTAGAAAAAAGAACTGCGGTTAATGGAGTTTTTAAATTTTTAGAAGAACAAACTATTCCTGCTATTTATTACACCGAAGCTACAATGAATGGGGATGAAATAAGACTCGGCATTAAGGGTTTTGTTCCAACCTTAACCGATCTCAGTCAGCAGATTGCGGTTTTTGAAAAAAACAAAAATGTGCGTTCCGTAGTTTTAGACAGCGTTGGTCTTCAAGCTGGGGGAGCGGTCTTCTCTCTTACTCTACAATTTAACGCCGAAACTTTTAAATAACATGCGCGTTTCTACTAAAAGAATTTTAAGTGTTGGATTGGCTGGAGTATTTCTAGTTGCCTCCTTTTTTGTATATTCCAAATATATAAGTGCAACTTTGGACGAGGTTACCGAACAACGCGCCCTTTTAGAGGGTAAGCGTCAACTATTTGCTAACCAAAAAGCTGCCTTCCAACAGGTAGATGGATACCGAGCTCAACTAGAGGAAAAGACAGTGCAAACTAAACTTAATTTAGCGGTCCCAAATCAAATGGACAGTATTTCTGCTTTACGTCAGGTGGAGGCGGCGGCTAGAAAGGGTGGTGCGGTTATTTCTGGACTTAATTTTAAACCAATTGCTAGTCGATCTAACAAACAAACTTTTCTTAAAAAAGTGGGTGTGTTAGAAATTTCCATTTCCCTATCTGGAACCTACGAAGCCTTAAAAGAATCTCTCCGCCTTTTAGAAACTAGTGCCCGAGTGGCGAGTATTAAAGAGTTTCGATTTCAACCAGCTGGATCTAGAATTGGAACTTCTGATGTTTTGTCGCTTAACCTAGAAATGTATTATCAAGAATAAAATGGCTATTTTAGTAGAAGAAGAAAAGAAGCCGGTAAATTGGGTGGGAATTGCAACTGCCATAATCATCATTGGTATATTATTTTTTGGCGCCTACTATGTGTTCTTTAAAGATCCTGGAGTGATTGAGGGATTAACTGCCCCTAAGGATTTACAAAATATAACTCAGTTGTCTAAGACCAACATTGATCCAAGTAAAATCATTCAATCTACAGAATTTAAAAATCTTAAAGATTTAGCCGATCCATTAGTTTTGCCTTCGGCGGGGCGTGCTAATCCATTTAAGCCTTTATAAAAAATAACTTTAAAAATCTCGAACTTAAAAATTCGAGATTTTTATTTTTTGTTCTGTGTTAAAGTTATATAGATGACTGATCGAGAACTTTTGGATGGCTTAGTAGCTCGAGGAGTAATTTTGGCAGAAACAATCCCTTTAATTTTGCGGGATTCTTCTTCGGCTGGTAAAACTGCGGAAGATTTTTTGTATGAGAGGAGAACAGTAGAGGAAAAAATAATTGCCGAAGTTAAGTCTGTTCTGCTTAAGGTTCCTTACAAGGCTATAAATTCCGATGAGGTGTCGGAGGAAATTTTAAAATTTATTCCTCGAGAAACCTCCCTTTCTTATCGTTTAGCTCCACTGGAGAAAAAAGATAAGTTATTAATTGTGGGTATGCTTCACCCAGATGATTTGCGAGCTCAAGAAGCATTACGTTTTATTGCTAAACAAAATAATTTAAGCTTGGGAGTTTATTTGGTTACTCCAAGTGATTTGTCCGCTATTTGGCGAAAATATGGCGGTTTTCAAAGTGATATTGCGGCAGCGGTAAAAGAAATGACCGCCGCGGGGGAAAGAGAGAAGGTGGTGGAATTAGAAGAGGGCGGGTCGCAGGCGGATGCACCAATTATAAAAATTGTAGCTACCACCTTACGTCAGGCGGTAGAGGCTAGAGCTTCGGACGTGCACATTGAACCACAACGTCACTCTTTGCGAATCCGTTTTCGAGTTGATGGAGCTTTAAAACAGGTAGCTTCTTTACCTTCTAGTATTACGATGCCAGTTATCTCTAGAGTAAAGGTTCTATCTAATTTAAAATTAGACGAAAATCGAGTACCTCAGGATGGTCGTTTTAGAACTTTAGTAAATGGACGGGAAATTGATTATCGTGTGGCTACTTTTCCTACGCCCAATGGAGAGAAAGTGGCAATTCGTGTATTAGATCCACAAACCGGATTGAAAGGTTTAGAGGGTTTGGGTCTTTTGCCAAACCATGTAGAAATTTTAGATAGAGTTATCAATCGTCCATACGGTATGGTTTTAATTAGTGGTCCGACTGGATCTGGTAAATCCACTACTTTGTATTCTTTATTACAAAGACTAAATCGAGAATCTTCTAACGTGATGAGTTTGGAAGACCCAGTGGAGTATTTTATGGAGGGAGTTAACCAGTCTCAGGTTCGCCCAGAAATCGGTTATTCCTTCGCTACTGGTCTACGTCAAATTTTACGCCAAGATCCAGATGTAATTATGGTGGGTGAAATCCGCGATGGAGAGACCGCCGGACTAGCGATAAATGCGGCTCTTACCGGACACATAGTTTTATCTACTATTCACACCAACAATTCTCTATCGGTAGTTCCTCGTATGTTGGATTTAGGTGTACCAGCCTTTCTTTTGCCTTCGGCGGTTTCTGCTATGATCGCCCAACGTTTGGTATTGCGACTTTGTCCGGAGTGTAAGGAAGAGATTCAAGTTTCGGAAGAAGCGAATAGAGAAATAGACTCTGTTTTAAATTCTCTATCTGCGGAATTATTACCCACTAAGCCATATCGTCTTTGGAAGGCGGGGAATAAGCCAGATTGTAAAACTTGTAAGGGTAAGGGCACTAGTGGCCGACAAGCAATTATGGAAGTTTTCTTAATGAGTCCGGAGTTAGGAACAATTATTAGTAAAGGTTTTTCGGAGGAAGCTTTAATAGAAGAAGCTAAAAAACAAAAGATGGTTACCTTGCGTCAGGATGGTGTGTTAAAAGCTTTACGAGGTGATATATCTTTAGAAGAAGTTTTACGAGAGACTTTATAAAATAAGCTGGTAATTAGTAGCTAGTAATCTATAATTAGGTTTAATAATTTCTTCGAATTACTAATTACAAATTTTAATCAATAAATAAATGGATTACGCTGCGAAGTTTAAAGAATTACTAGGTGTAACTATTAAACAAAACGCTTCCGATTTACACTTGGCAGTTGGTCGTCGACCCTCCGTTCGTATTGATAGTATTTTAGTCCCCTTAAGTCAGGAACCAATCTTAACTAAAGAAGATGCGGAGGGTTTTGTTCTGTCTATGCTTTCCGATGAGCAGAAGATGAGATTTTCTCAGCTCAAGCAATTAGATTTTTCTTATAACTTTGAGGATAAGGCCAGATTTCGGGTAAATGTGTTTATGCAAAGAGGATTTATGGCGGCTGCACTCCGCCTAATTCCGGCTCAAATTAAAACCATAGAGGAATTAAATCTGCCACCTTTAATGCATGATTTTTCCAAACTAAGACAAGGCTTTGTTTTAGTAGTGGGTCCAGCGGGGCATGGTAAATCCACTACTTTGGCAGCTATTTTAGACGAAATAAATCATAGTCGATCGGATCACATTATTACCGTAGAAGATCCAATTGAATATTTGTTTGCCCAAGACCGATGTATTGTCTCCCAAAGAGAAGTAGGACAGGATACCACCTCTTTTCACGACGCATTACGCGCGGTTTTGCGTCAGGATCCGGATGCCTTAATGATTGGAGAAATGCGTGATTCGGAAACTATTGCGACTGCTATGACGGCCGCCGAAACTGGTCACGTAGTGTTTTCTACGCTCCACACTAATTCTGCCGCCCAAACTATCGATCGTATTATTGATAGCTTTCCCTCAGAACAGCAGGGTCAGGTAATTTCTCAGTTAGCCTCCACTCTAGTAGCTATTGTTTCTCAGCGTTTAATTCCCCATGTAAATGGGGGACGAGTTCCGGCAGTAGAGGTAATGCTTACCAATTCCGCTATTCGCAATTTAATTCGCGAGAAAAAGATTTATCAAATCGATTTGGTTATTGAAACTAGTATGCAGGAGGGTATGGTCTCTTTAAATCGGTCCTTAGTTTCTTTAGTTCGCCAAAAACAAATAACTTTAGAGCAGGCCGAGGCACACTCCTTAAATCCTTCGGAGTTAAGAATGCTTTTAGAAAGGGGTTGATTTACAACTAGTAATTAGTAATCGGTGATTTATACTTATATAGAGGATTAGTTTTTTAGTTACCAATTACCACTTAATGAAATTCAATTATAAGGCTCGTACTAAAGAAGGAGAGCTACAGGTTGGTACGGTAGAAGCGGCTTCACGCGAAGCAGCAGCTAATATTCTGTTAAGTCACGCACTTTTCGTTTTAAGCGTAGAAAAGATAAAAGAAAATTCTTGGTATGATCGGTTAGCAGATTTTTTTGAGCGAGCTAAGGCGGCGGACGTTATGATTTTTACTCGGCAATTTGCCACCCTCTTAGCTTCTCAGGTGCCACTAGGGGATAGTTTGCGTAATCTTTATGCTCAAACTGAAAAGCCCGTTTTAAAACAGGTAATTGGAGAAATTCGATCCGATGTAGAATCTGGTTTCTCTTTATCTCAAGCTTTGGGACGCCATCCCGGAGTATTTTCGGAATTCTATATAAACATGGTGAAGTCAGCCGAGGTTACTGGCCGTTTAGGAGAGGTCTTAGATTTCTTGGCGGATTATTTAGAAAAACAATCTATTTTAATTGGTAAGGTTAGAAACGCTTTAGTATATCCAGCCTTCGTAATTGGTTTATTCTTTTTGGTAGTTATCGTTATGGTAACCATGGTTTTGCCTCAGATTGTGCCGATTTTTACGGAGGCTAAGGTAGAGTTACCAGTTTTAACCAAAATCTTGATTGGGGCAGGCGGTTTTATGGCGGATTGGTGGTTAGCTATCTTAATTGCGGTAATGGTGGGAGTCTTTATGTTGGTGGATTATATTCAAAGCGCCGAAGGAAAGATAATTTTTAACGAAATTTCTCTACGCTTACCGGTGTTTGGTACTCTTTTTCAATACCTCTACTTATCGCGCTTTGCGGAATCATCTAGAGTTTTAATTCAGGGTGGATTAACTATTCCACAAGCGGTAGAAATATCCTCCAGAACAATTGGCAATGAAGTATTTAAAGATATTTTGCACGAGGCCGCCCAAAACATTCGTAAGGGGCAACTCCTTTCTCAGTCTTTAAAGGGAGCAGATTATTTTCCACCATTAGTATCTCAACTTATTGCGGTGGGAGAGTCTACGGGGCGTTTAGAGAGCTTGTTATCTAAAATAAGTAGCTATTATAGTCGGCAGGTGGAGGATAAGGTTTCCAATTTAGTAGAACTTATTCAGCCAGCCCTACTGGTGGTAGTTGGAGGTTTGGTGGCGGTGCTCTTCGCCTCTATTTTGTTGCCGCTTTATAGTTTGACCCAGACGTTTTAGTACTTGGTAAATAGTTAAGAGGCTTAGATTAATTAATCTAAGCCTCTTTTAATTCTCAGTTACTAATTATTGTTTGTGCTATAATACTCTTAACAGTCGCTAAACAAATAAAAAAATAAAAATGAAAGTTTTTGCAGATCGGAAAGGTTTTACCTTAATTGAAATGTTGGTGGTCGTAGCTATTATCGGTATTTTGGCAGGTACAGTGTTAACTGCGCTTGGCCCAGCTCGTGATAAGGGTCGGGATGCCCGTATTATTAGTGGTATGCAAAATATTGCCGCTATTTTAGAGACTAAATTTGATGGCACTCAATATCCACCAGATATCTTTACCGCTTCTCCAGAGGCAGCCAAGTCTAAGACTGACATGACAAATTACGGGGCGACAACCATTGGTTATGAGACGGTAGGGGTAGAATATTCCTTATATACAACTCTAAATTCCGATGAGGTTTATTGTTTAGATAGCTCTGGTTACCGAGGTATCGTTGATACTGCGCCTGCAAACGATATTACGAGTTGCACCGCCGTTGCAGCTGGAGAGTAAAAATATTAACGTCAGTTTTAGCACTTAATGATTCTAAGTCATAATACAAATAAAGGCTTTACTTTAATCGAGATGCTGGTGGTCGTTGGGATCATCGGCATCTTGTCGTCTGTGCTTTTGACCGCTTTGGGTCCAGCTCGGGATAAGGCTAAGGATTCTAGAATTATTCAACAGATGAATCAGATCCGGTCTTTAGCGGAAACCGTATACGATGGAGATTATGATGGAATCGAGGAGCTGCCATCGGTTGGTTCTATTAGTAATGATAATTTAAGAGCATTAGTAGACGATATTCTTTTACAAGGAGGAGATGTTTATTTGTATAAGAGTTCCGCCAAGGGCGCCTCCTCTTATATTCTTTTTAGTAAGTTAAATCAGGCCCTAGAGCAGGATGGATCTTTGGTTACTCAGTATTATTGTTTGGAATCTGGTGGTAAATCTGCCATTTTACAAACTGAGCCGCCAGCCTTGAAGTGCACTCAATAATTAATGGTATATTTTTGGTCTATTCTCTGGTTTTTTCTTGGAGCCGGTTTGGGTAGTTTTTTGAATGTTTTAGCTCTCCGGTACCACCCGGAGAGTTCTGTTTTTTCTAAAAGAAATTCTGCGGGTCGTTCCCACTGTATGCACTGTAAAAAGAAGTTACAGGTTTGGGAATTGATTCCTATTTTTAGTTTTTTATTTTTGCGGGGTAAGTGTTCTACTTGTAATAAAAAGTTAACTTGGCAATATCCGATAGTAGAGTTTTTAGGTGGTGTTTTTGCGGTAGCCTCTTGGTTTCATCTATCTAGTTGGTTTATGGTTTCGTTGGAAAACAGTATTTTAGGTTTAGCCCCGTGGTGGTTCTATGTTTTGGGAGTGGTTTTAATTTTAGAGATTTTAACTTTGCTTTTAATCGCGGTAATAGATTTTAGTCACTATTTAATACCTAACGAATTAGTTGTTTTTTTAAGCCTGCTTAGTTTGGGCGGAATATTTGCACTGTATTTTGGAGATATTCCAAATTTCACCTCTTCTTGGGCTGGGAACTATGAGATGATTTTTACCCCATTTAAAAATCTATTTATAGATAGGGCTTTTGCAGTTTTAGCCTTGGGGGCACCATTTTTCTTTCTAAGCTTGTTTACGGGGGGTCGGGGTATGGGATGGGGGGATTTTAAATTATCTTTAAGTTTGGCGTTAATGCTGGGCTTTGTAGCGGGTACTTTGTCTATTATTTTGGCTTTTGCCGTAGGGGGAATTTTTGGGTTAGTAGTTTTATTATTTAAATTTAGAAAAATTGGTCAGATTCTTCCTTTTGCCCCGTTTTTGGTCTTGGGTTGTTTGCTCTCTATATTTTTTGGTAAGACAATTATTTCTTCCTATTTTAGTCTGTTTTTGGGTTAGTTTTTGGCGTATAATTAGAGGGTGAAAAATAGTGGTTTTAGTCTTGTAGAAATATTGGTGGTTCTAGGTATAGTCGTTGTTCTTTCGGGAATAGCACTAACTGCTAATCAAACTTCTAAATCTCAGCTTTCTATATTTAAAACCGAAGCATTGTTAATTGGTTCTATAAATAGAGCTAAGGCTCTAAGTCAGCAACGTTTAGATATAGAAGATATCTGTGCCTTTGGAGTTCATTTTAGTTCTTCTGGATTTTTAATTTTTGGCGACAAAATAGTAGATCCAGTTGCAGATATTCAGTGTCGCAATCTAAATGGTTTTTATACGGGTAATGCTATTTATGATGAGGGGTATGATTACGTGGTGGATAACCCAATAGTTTTAGATTCGGGTATTTCTTTAAATCCAGAGGTTCAAGAAAAAGACATTGTTTTTTTGCCACCCGATTTAACTGCTACCACTACTTTTGAAAATCAGGATGGAGATGTTGGTTTGCCAATTAATATAGTTATTACTGGTCAAAGCGGTACTAAAACGATTATTTTAGAGGAGGGTGGGCAAATTTCTAATGAATAAAAATTCTGGACAGGTATTAATTGAATCTTTAATTGCCATTAGTTTGGGTATGGTGGGCTTGCTTGGGATCTTATCTCTAGTTTCGCGCTCTCTCTATTTGCAAAATGATTTGCAGATGCAATTTTCTGCTAATTATTTAGCGGCAGAAGGAATAGAGATGGTGCGAAGTATGATAGATGAAACATACGAACAGGATGGAGATGGAGAGTATTTACAACCTAATCCGTGGGGAGAGGCGACCGCTATTTTTGCGAATGGGGGACGATATGAAATTTCGTCGGATGGTGTTCTAACCGAGGTTTCCGGGACTTCTCCGGGGGTGTTAAATTTATTAGGAATAAAAGATGGAATTTATGGTTATTTTGAGGCTGGTGAAGGAGTAGTGGATACGATGTTTAAAAGAGAGGTAGAGATTGATTCATCAGATGAGGTAAAAATATCAGTTATTTCTAAGGTTTATTGGAATTCCCGAGGGGAACAAAAAAGTATTTTTCTACAAGACATTTTTTATAACTGGCGATAATGAAAAATATAAATAAAAACGAAGGCGG
>CAZHWX010000006.1:0-5171 GCA_964536045.1 uncultured Candidatus Saccharibacteria bacterium | reverse complement strand
TATTGAGTCAAAATTTAGAGTTTATTCGTTTTGTGCGTAAGGAAAAAATTCAAACTAAATATATTTGGGATGAAACTACCAAAAATATTCTACGTAAAACTCAAAAATTAGATTCGGATGGAAGTCCGGTGGGGGTGGAGCAGGTTACCCAACTCAACGCTTCTTCTGTTGCTGTAAATAAATTATGTTTTTTGGTAAACGATGCGGCGGAAGAGCCTAGACAAAAACCATGGAGAGTAACCATGTCCTTTAATGTGGGTTCTACTAATACTCAGTTAGAAAACAGGACCATGGATTTTCAGACTACTATAGCGGCTAGAATCATGCCTTTTGAGGTTCCAATTCAACCTACCCCATGAGAAAAATAATTAAATCAGAAGATGGTCAGGCTATGATATTAAGCATTGTGCTTTTAGGAGCTCTCTTGTTGAGCGCCTCTGCCATTGCTGGCTTACTCACTATTTTTCAAATTCGTCAGGCTAATAATGTGGTCAACTCGACTAAGGCTATTTTTGCGGCTGATGCCGCTTTGGAGTGGGCGACTTATGCTTGTTATTCACAAAATTTGTGTGATCCAAATTATCAAGGGGATCTAGTTTTAGAAGGTGAGGAAGCCATAAGGCCAGTTTTGGAGGATGGTTTAGAGTTTAATGTTTATCAGTATGCGGTAGACGCTAATCAGCGTTGGAAATTTAGTGCGGAGGGTAAGTATAAAAACTCTATCAGGTTGTTAGAGGTAACCTTTGGTGTTCAGCCTTAATTGGTTTATATTTAAAAAATTCTTATGAATATATTGGAGGCAAAAAAACGCTTAGCTAAGCTCCGAGCGGAAATAAACATTCATAATCGTGCCTATCATGTTTTAAACGAACCGAAAATTAGCGATTCGGAATATGATCGTTTATTTGAAGAATTATTAAAATTAGAAAAAGAATTTCCGGAGTTAGTTGCCCCCGACTCTCCTAGTCAGCGAGTAGGAGGGGAGCCTTTAGAAAATTTTAAAAAAATTAAGCATGAAAAATCCATGCTTTCTTTAAATGATACTTTTTCGGAATCGGAGACTACAGAGTGGATAGAGCGGTGTCGTAACTTTTTAAATAAAGCGGAGGTCCCGGCTAATTTGGAGGAATTTTATTGTGAATTAAAGGTAGATGGTTTAGCTATGGAGTTAATTTATGAAAATGGAAGCTTTGTTTTAGGAGCTACCCGGGGAGACGGTTTAGTGGGGGAGGATGTAACCCAAAACTTAAAAACGGTCCAAGCGATTCCATTAGCTATTAATTCACCAGAATTCTCTGCTACCGAATTAAAAAAGGAAAAGTTAAATCCAAATAATTTTAATTTATCGCCCGCAAAATTGATTGTGCGGGGAGAAGTTTTTTTAAGCCGTTCCGAATTTGAAAAAATAAATCGAAAAGCTAAACGTAATAACGAAAAAATATATGCTAATCCCCGGAATGTAGCTGCTGGTTCAATTCGCCAACTAGATCCTAAAATTACTGCAGAGCGTAAATTGGATTGTTTTATATATGAAATAGTTACGGATTTAGGCCAAAAGACTCACGCAGAAGAGCACGCTATTTTAAAAGCTTTAGGCTTTAAAACCGGACCTCACAACGCTCCTGTTAAGGGCTTATCGGAGGTTTTTAAATTTAGAAATAAGTGGGAGATGGGTCGAGAAAAGTTGGATTATGAGATTGATGGTACGGTTATAGTTTTAAATGATAATAAAACCAGAGAAGCTTTAGGTGTAGTTGGTAAGGCTCCACGTGGAGCAGTAGCTTTTAAATTCGCGCCTCGAGAAAAAACCACCAAACTAAATAAAATACTTATCCAAGTTGGTCGGACTGGAGTGTTAACCCCGGTTGCGGAACTTGAGCCAGTAGAGTTGGGGGGAGTTACGATTTCCCACGCTACTCTACACAACGCCGATGAAATTGAGCGGTTAGATGTGAGATTGGGGGATACGGTATTTTTAAGTAGGGCGGGTGATGTAATCCCAAAAATTACTGGGGTACTTAAAGATTTACGAATCGGTACAGAAAAAAAATTCAAAATGCCGACCCATTGTCCGGCCGATGGCTCGCTAGTTATAAAAGATGGAGTTTTCCATCGTTGTTCTAATCCAGAGTGTGGTGCTCGTCGAAGAGAGAGGGTTTATCACTTTGCTTCCCGTCGTGCTTTTGATTTGCGTGGTTTGGGTCCTAAAATTGTGGATAGATTTTTTGATGAGGGTTTAATTACGGATGCAGCTGATTTATTTGGTTTGAGTTTAGAAGATTTAATTTCTTTACCCCGCTTTGGAGAAAAATCTGCTAATAAACTAATTAAAGAAATTGCGGAGCGTAGAGAAATTTCTCAAGCCAGATTTATTTTTGGCTTAGGAATTGAACAGGTGGGGGAGGAAACAGCTCGCGCTATAGCAATGCGTTTTCCAATTGCCTCGGGTAAGCCGACAGATTTAGAAAGTGTTTATTCTAAATTTTCGATCGAGGATTGGCAGGTAATTGCGGATATTGGTCCGAAGGTTGCGGAATCTTTGATTAATTGGTTTAAACAAAAAAATAATATAAATTTTCTCCGTAAGTTAAATAATTTTGGAGCCCATTTTATTCCTGAGAGTAAAAAGAATAATGGCCCACTAATGGGAAAAATCCTGGTTTTTACTGGAACCCTAGAAAAGAATAGTAGGGAGGTGGCTAAGGAGTTAGCTAGGCGCGCTGGAGGAGATGTCTCGGAGTCAGTTTCTAAAAAAACCGATTATTTAGTTGCTGGTGCGGAGGCTGGGTCCAAGTTAGATAAGGCAAAGTCTTTGGGGGTAAAAATACTTTCCGAAGAAGATTTTCTTGAGCTTTTATAGTAGTTCCGCTTATACTGAGGACAATGGTTTCTAAAGAAGAGGTAAAGCGTTTGGCGGTTTTAGCTAGATTACAAATGCCCGCTGAACAAGAAGAGAAAATGGCCCAAGATTTGGGTGGTATTTTGGACCACTTTAAGGAATTAGCGGCTTTAAATACTGAAAGGGTTGGGGCGGTTTCTGGTGGAACGGATCTAACCAACGTTTTAAGAGAGGATGAGGTTGCTGGTGAATTTAATCCTTCTTCAGCTGTTAAGTTATTTCCTAAAGAAAAAGACGGCTACAACTCGGTTCCTCCAGTATTTAATTAAACTTTCAATTTAAGATTTATGGATTTAGAAAAATTAACCATTGCTCAGGCGGCTCAAGATTTACGAAATAAAAAATACTCCTCTAAGGAGTTAGTGGAGGAGTCCTTTAATAAAATTTCTAATGAGGATTCCAAAATTGGAGCCTTCCTCTCTTTAAGAAAAGAGCAAGCTTTGTCTGAGGCTAAATTAGCAGATGAAAAAATCAATTTAGGAAATACCAATTCTTTGTGTGGAATTCCAATGGGTCTAAAAGATAATCTTTGTGTGGAGGGGGAGATAGCCACCGCTGGTTCTAAAATCTTAGCCTCCTACGAAGCCCCATATTCTTCAACAATAGTTAAAAAACTTAAAGAGGTGGGAGTGGTTGTTTTAGGTAAAACCAATATGGATGAGTTTGCTATGGGTTCTTCCACCGAAAACTCTGCCTTTCAAAAAACTAAAAATCCTAAGGATTTAGATCGGGTTCCTGGCGGTTCTTCTGGGGGTTCGGCGGCTTCGGTAGCGGCTAATATGGTTTTAGGTTCTTTAGGGTCGGATACTGGTGGATCTATTCGTCAGCCCGCTGCTTTCTGTGGAGTGGTTGGCTTTAAACCCACTTACGGAGCAGTGTCTCGTTTTGGTTTAATGGCTATGGCCTCTAGTTTGGATCAGATTGGTCCTTTTGCTAAAACCGCGGTAGACGCCGAACTGATTTTCGATTCTTTAGTTGGTAAAGATGTTTTGGATTCTACTAGCTCTAATTTTTCTAACGTTAAACCGACCACCGACGAAATTAAAAAAATTAAAATCGGAGTACCTAAAGAATATTTTGCTGGGGGATTAGATCCTAAAGTGGAAAAAGAAATTGGGTTAGCTTTAGAAAAATTTAAGGCTAATGGTTTTGAAATAAAGGAAGTATCCTTACCGCATAGTAAATATGCTTTGTCTTGTTACTACATAATTATGCCGGCCGAGGTTAGTGCTAATTTGGCTCGACTAGACGGAGTTCGTTATCCTGGTATTAAAAATTTACGAGAAAAAGCGGCAACTTTAGCGGAAGTTTATTCCCTAACTAAAGGAGAAGGATTTGGTTCCGAGGTTAAGCGCCGTATTCTTTTAGGAACCTTCGTTCTATCTTCCGGTTATTACGATGCCTATTATTCCAAAGCTCAAAAAGTTCGGAACTTAATAACCCAAGATTTTGAAAAAGCCTTTCAGGACGTGGATGTGATTTTTGCTCCTACCACTCCAACTCCAGCTTTCAAGTTTGGAGAAAAAACCAACGATCCACTTCAGATGTATTTATCTGACATATTCACCATTCCCGCTAACTTAGCTGGTTTGCCGGCAATTTCTCTACCTACCAGAGAATTTGAAAAAGGGGATTTACCAATAGGCTTTCAGCTTATCGGTCCAAAGTTTAAAGACTACGGAGTGTTAGGGTTAAGCCGCTGGTACGAGGGAAACTAAGGGTTTGATTCGGATAGTAGTTTCCGAGTCGCAGGTTTCTAATATTTTTAATAACTCTTCTTTATCTAAAGCGATACAGCCTTCGGTAGGTGAGTAATTAGGTCTAGCAATGTGCATAAAAATTGCACTACCCAAACCTGGAACTACTGGTTCGTCGTTGTAGCCTAAAACCACAATTAAGTCATAAACCTCATCGTCTCGAAAAAGCTTTTCGTGGGATTCGGTAGCTGGTAGTTTTATTGATTTGTTGTAATTAGGACTTTTTATATCGTTAGACCACCCGTCATTCTCTTTTATTTCACGAACTGGCAATTGAGTTTTTGGTCTGGCCATTCGGTCGGCTCGATATAAAACTTCTCGAAGTTTAAAGGTTCCAGCGGGGGTAGTTCCATCGCCTTCTTTTTTGTTTTCTTTAAATCCGCTTCGGCCTAAGGCGCAACGGTATATCTCCTGACCCCAGTGGAGAAATCCTTCCGAAAAAACCACTATCTCCGGTTTCTTATTTTCCATTGTTCTTACAGTAACAAAAACACCCTAGCTGTGCCAGGGTGTTT
>CAZHWX010000005.1:0-17569 GCA_964536045.1 uncultured Candidatus Saccharibacteria bacterium | reverse complement strand
AGCTGATCTGGAGCCACCGGCGACGGTGACTGCATCATCGGATCCCGACCGTCTCCAGTCTTCGGAAAAGCAATAACCTCACGGATGTTCGGCTCGTTCTCCAAAATGCATAGCAAGCGGTCTAGGCCCCAAGCAATACCTCCGTGGGGAGGACAACCAGAACCTAAGGCTCGCAACATATGGCCAAAGTTGGCCTGAATTCTTTCTTCCGGAAAACCCATAATTTCAAATACCTTCTTTAAAGCCTCTGGCTGATGGTTGCGAATACTACCCCCACCAATTTCCGAACCGTTTAAGGCTACGTCATACTGGGTAGTTAAGATTTCCCCAATATTAGTTTTATTCATCAAGTTCTCCATATCTTCTGGCTTAGGTGCGGAGAAAGGATTATGGGTAAAAGTCCAACCGCCATTATCCGTCTTTTCAAAGAACGGAAAATCTATCACCCAACAAAAAGCTAATAAATTCGGATCATTTTTGTCGGTCCGTAAATCTGGTCGATCATTACCATATTTTTCCATTGCCTCTTTATAAGACATGCGTGGAAAAGGAATTTCTTGAATCTTTTTATGCGGATATAAAGTTTTAACTAACTCAATCAAAATTTCTTCGTTGACTGCCATTACATCTTCGCGCTTCACAAAGCTCATCTCCAAATCTAATTGTGTAAATTCTGGCTGACGATCACCGCGCGTATCTTCGTCACGAAAACAACGAGCAATTTGGTAATAACGCTCCAAACCAGAAGCCATTAAAAGTTGTTTATATTGCTGAGGTGATTGCGGTAAAGCGTAGAAGTGACCCGGATACAAACGAGCTGGCACCAAATAATCTCGTGCTCCCTCTGGAGTGGACTTAGTTAAAATCGGAGTCTCTACTTCGACGAAATGGTTTTTATCAAAAAATTTACGAATGGCAGAAATAACCTTATGACGGTTACGAATATTTTTCTGCATACGCGTTCGGCGCAAATCTATATAACGATTCGCTAAACGAACCTCTTCACCGATTGCCATACCGTCATTACCGGAAACTTCAATTGGTGGCGTGGTGGCCTCGTTTAAAACCTCTAAGCCAGTCGCCAAAATTTCATAGGCGCCAGTCGGCGAATTAGCATTCACCATATTGTCTGGTCGCTTTTGGACCTTACCAGTCAAAGCAATTACCCATTCGGAACGTAAAGTACCGGCCTTCGCCAACAATTCTTTATCACTAGGAATAAAGACGATTTGTACGGAACCGGAACGATCGCGCAAATCTATAAAAATAAGTTTGCCATGATCTCGACGTACATCTACCCAACCTTGGAGGGTTACCTCCTCACCAACTTTACCAACAATATCTGTAATAAGGGTTCTTTCCATAACAGATTAAATCCTAACACTAGGAAATATTACGCACAAATATT
Source organism: uncultured Candidatus Saccharibacteria bacterium (assembly GCA_964536045.1). Taxonomy (GTDB): domain Bacteria; phylum Patescibacteriota; class Minisyncoccia; order UBA6257; family GWB1-50-10; genus CAZHWX01. The sequence continues at coordinate 16,161 of CAZHWX010000005.1, read as the reverse complement.
TAATTTTCCTTAAAAATTTGGAGTCTACGGTCTAAAACCTTAACCATTACTCGCCCATCTAAATCAGTACGATACAAACTAGCCCCAATTTGAGCCAAACGATTTAAAACTTCGGCAGTAGGATGACCATAAGAATTCTTCCCCACCTCAATTACTGCTAGACGCGGTTTAAGTAAATTTAAAAATTCGGCGGAAGATGAATATTTAGAACCATGATGTGGAATCTTTAAAATATCTACCTCTCCTAAAATATTTTTTAAAGAATTTTCTATTTTAGAACTTATATCTCCCGCAAAAAGAGAGGTAACTCCGCCGGAGGAAAGTTTTAAAACCACACTCCCCTCGTTGGTAGATTTTTGAGTTAGAACGGATGGAGTGGGCCACAACACACTTCCCACCGACTCGATATATTTTATTTTGTCACCCTGCTCTAAAGAAATAATTGGAATATTCTTCTCTTTCGCAATCTTCATTACTTCTACAAAATGAGACAAATTATTATCTTCTCTACCGTTATACAAAAAAGCTCCAACCTCATAGCGATTTAAAACTTCCACTAATCCACCCAGATGATCGGAATCGTTGTGAGTAGCAAGAACCAAATCTAAATATCTATCATTGGCCGACAAAACTTCTCCTAACTCTTCTAAAACTTTTTTGTCGGGCCTACCACCATCTATTAAAAGTTTTACTCCGCCTGGTAAAATCACCAGCGAACTATCCCCCTGACCCACATTTAAAAAATTAACGGTTAAACCTTCTGAGGGTGAGCTAGAAATTAAATCTTCCCAAACTGTAAAATTTAGGCCTAATAGAACTATCAAAAGACAGAAAAATTTTAGACTATGTTTATTCAAAATCTCCAACATCTCGTTCTTTTAATTTTACGCTAATAAATACAATGAGCGCTAACCAATAAACAACCATATGCCAAATAGCTGGCTCAAAAACAAACATCTGAGGCATAGACCCAACCTCTATCGCCTTCCGAATAAAAACTAAAATTGGCCAAGCCACCCAAGAAACAAAACCGAGTTTTAAAAAACCTAGAGCCGAAGCTAAAAATCCAATTCCCATTACAAAGGGAACTAGGGGTAAAACCAATAAATTAACCAACACTCCAAACCAAGAAACAAAACCAAATTGGTATAAAAGAAGTGGAGCTACTGCGAGTTGAGCAGAAATTGAAGATAAAAATAGATCTTTAAAAGAGTTAGGTTCTGGAGTTTTCCATTTAAATAATTTATCCAAGGCTGGAGCCAGATAAACAATTCCTAATAGGGCCAAAAAAGATAATTGAAAACCTAAATCATAAACTAAGATTTTAGGATTAAAGAAAACCATTACGGCAGCAACTAAGGCAATGGCATTTTTCAAGTCATAAAGCCGACCAGATTCTCTAGCGAGCAAAACCAAACCACCCATTAACGCGGCGCGCACAACCGAAGGTTCGGCGCCAGTCATTAAAACAAAAGCTGTAATCGCTAACACCGCTCCGACAACCGCTAAACGGCGACGCAAAAATAGGAGAAAAAAGGATAGAGTTGCGGTCACCACCACCGCAATATTGTAGCCAGATAAAGCGGTTAAATGAGTGGTGCCACTCTTCTGCATACTATCCTTAAATTCCTCCGAAAATTCTTCAGTATCCCCAAACACCAAACCATTTAAAAGAGCGGACTCTTTAATTGGTAAAACCTGATTAATATTTTCTTCGGCTAAATAACGTAAATCATAAAGTCGCCCCCGAACTCCAGCCTCTCTATTTCTAGTATCTTTTATCTCCGGAAAAAACAGAGAACCTCTAGCTCCCATTTTTTCTAAATATTTTCCATAACCATCTTTAGGCGCAATTTCCGTCTGGCCCACCACCTCTAAAATATCTCCATATTTAAACTGCGGATAAGGTGCGGAATAAGTTAATAATTTAAGGCCGGACTCAAACTCCAACAAAAATCTTTGAGTAGTGTTTTTTACATATGGATCACTTATTACTCTCGCCGATCCACTCAAACTTTCCGGCAAATTAAGGTTCACAAATTTTTTAGCCTGATTTAAATTATGAAAACCACCTAATAAAAAACCCACCACCAGAACTAAACCACCTAATATTTTCCAATTTTCTTTATAACCGGCGATTAAAAAACAAACAGCGACCCCAAAGGTCGCTGAAAGTATAAATAAATTTTCTGGAATAATGGAAACTCCAAAATTTCCAAGTAAAAATCCTAAACAGGTAAAAAATAATATTCTATCGAGAGGCATCTTTCTGAAGCTGAACTACCAGCCCACCATCTCTAAATTCAAACTTCTGCCAAGTCATTCCTGGCACTTGAAACCAGTTTTCCGAATTATTTTTACCCAAAGCATAATTACCAATTATTTCGGCAAATCGCGCGGGCATTTTTAACCAACCATATTTAACTGATTTTATTTTTGGTAACAACTTACCATCTTTTACCGTAACCGAACCCTCTACTAAAAATTTACCCTTAAACGGTTTGGTAAGTTGAGCGGAAACCGAAACTCCACTTTCTTTTATATCCACGTATAAATCCTTAGCAAAGCTACCACCCTTAAAAGAGTTTAATTCTTTAGTGAAAAAAGAGTTTAACTCAGTCTCGGTAAAAACCACCTCTCCCCCATTAGCCTTATCCATTTTCTCCAAAATGGGGTTGGCCGCTAAAGAAAGTACTGGCAATAGAAAAAATGAACCTATTAATAAAATGGCTAATTTCTTATTCATACCTACATTCTACTCCTTTTTAAAGTCTCTGTACCCTGCCTCAAAATTTTGCACGTGCAAAATTTTGAGGCAAAGAATATTAAACGATTATTCCACCACCCAACATATTGCCACGGCGATCATAGAGAACTGCGGATTGACCTTCGGCCACAAATTTAACTGGCTCCTTAAAAATTAACCTTCCACCTTTCTCAGTTTTAGAAAATAAAGCCTTTTGCAGTGGCTGACGATATCGAACGCGAGCATAAACAGATATTGGGGATTTAATACTTAATGGAGAAACAAAACTCATCTGAACTAAATTAACCTCCTTCTTATATAAGGCTTCGTCTAGCTCCCCTTCCGCCACAATTACTAAATTCTTCTCTAAATCTTTAGCCGCTACATAAAACGGTTTAGTAGCTTCTGAACCTCGCTTTAAATATTTACCCTTATCTTTTAAATCCAACCCATGGCGCTGACCCACGGTGTAAAAATAAGAACCCTTATGTTTACCAATCACCTGACCACTTAAGGTCACAATATCTCCTGGTTTTTCTGGGATATAAGTCTTCAAAAAATCTTCTAAATTTACCTGACCCAAAAAACAAATACCTTGAGAATCCTTTTTCTTGGCGGTGGGAAGTCCGGCCTGTTCGGCAATTTTTCGCACCTGCGGTTTTTTATATTTACCCAACGGAAATAAACAATGTTTTAAATCTTCCTGATTTAAGGTGTAAAGAAAATAGGATTGATCCTTGTTTAAATCTTTTGCAATTTGTAACTGATAATTAGTGACTGATAATTTTTTAGGTAACCAATTTTCTATTTTCCAATTACTAGTTACTAATTTCACATAGTGACCGGTTGCCACATAATCCGCCCCAAGAGTTAAAGCTTTTTTTAAAAATAAACCAAATTTAATTTCTCGATTACAAAGTACATCTGGATTGGGAGTAATTCCTTCGCGGTAACCCTTAACCATTTCCCCCACTACCGCCCGCTTATACTCTTCTTCAAAATCAAAAACATAAAACGGAATATTTAAATGTTCCGCTACTCGGCGCGCATCTTCCGCATCTCGTTCCGCACAACCATCTAGGTTAAAACATTTTAAAAATACCCCAACTACCTCATAACCCTGTTTTTTAAGCAAAAAAGCAGCCGTCGAGGAATCCACCCCGCCAGACAAACCAACAAAGACTTTCTTTTTATTACTCTTAGAAAACACTTTAGTTTTAACCTAACACAGTTGAAAAAAACTTAGAAATTTGCCACAATATCCCCGCTATGGGAAATATCGATTATAACGAGATGCGCATAGGAACTATGTTCCGCAAAAACGAGGATCCAGATCCATGGGTCGTTACGGAGTATGCTTTTATCCGCATGCAACAGCGCAAGCCAGTAGCTCAGTTAAAAATTAAAAATTTATTGTCTGGTAAGGCGGTAGACTATACTGCTCACCAAAACGATAACTTCTACGAGATAGATATCGAGGAAAAGAAATCTATTTTTATTTATAAAACTAAAGATGAATATTGGTTCCACGAATTGGGTAAACCAGCCGCCAGATTTTCTTTACCCGCAGAAACCGTGGGTAGTGCCGGAGAATTTTTAAAAGCTAATACTCAAATAAAAAGTTTTGAGTATGAGGGTAAAACCATAAAAGTGGACGTACCAGTTAAAATGGACTTAAAAGTGAAGGAGGCTCCTCCAGCTATTAAGGGCGACACTGCCCAAGGCGGAACGAAACAAGTAATTTTAGAAACTGGCGCAACAGTAAGTGCTCCACTATTTATTAACGAGGGTGACATAATCCGAATAAACACTACAACTGGTGAATATGCGGAACGTGTAGAGAAGGCATAAGGGCCGTACTTTTCACTTACAAAAACGAGCGCTCCAAGGCCGCTAGGCCGGTCTTACGCGTTTTTATAAGTAAAAAGTACTTTTGAGAAAAATGAAAAAAATAAAAACCCCGTCTGGGGTTTTTATTTTGCTTTATCTAGAGCGTCCTTAAGAGCGGCTCGCAGAGAGGCAACCTTCTCTTCATCCACTGGTTTTTCTTTAGAAATTTTTGGCTCAGAATTTTTTAAACTATCTAATCCTAAACCCTTGGATTCAGTTTTTTTCTCTACTGGTTTAATAATTGGAGCTACTGGCGAAGAAACTTTTTTCTCCCCTACCTCCGGGGTCTTTTTCATGGGCGTAGCCTTTAAGGTACCGGCCTTAATTTTAGCCACACATTCTTTACAAAACACGGACCGGCCCGGCTCAGGAGCAAAGGGAACTTCTGCTTCTTTTCCACAATTAGAACAGGTTATTTTAAACATATCTCGCACATCACCAGCATCACCATAGGCTATCTGACTCCAGGTTTGAATGTCCGATTCTACCGCATAACGAGGCTTGGCATATAACTTACGAGAAGATTCTGTCACCATATTTTCTGCATCTACTGGAGCTTGAGTAGCTTTGAATGGGGCTAAGGTACCAGCAGAAAATGGCCGACTACGCATACCATTTACCATCAATTTTAAATAGATATGGTGATTTGGTAGATTAACCATATCTTGTACTCCAAATTCTGGCTCAAATTCTTTTTCTAAAAACTGAGCATCCGCGGCACCTACGCGGAAAACCAACATTGTGCCGACGTTACCAAAAACTGCATCTCGAACTTTAGTAGAGGCATCCGTAACTAACTGACCAATATACTGGTGAGCAATAGTTAAACAGAGACGATATTTTCTAGCCTCGGACAAAATATTTGCGAAAGAGTCAGTTGCAAAGTTTTGAAATTCGTCGACATACAAATAAAAATCGACGCGCTCTTCTTCGGGAATACGTACTCGTTCCATAGCTGCCAACTGAATCTTAGTAATAAGCATGGCGCCTAAAAGCGCAGAGTTGTCTTCTCCAATCCGACCCTTAGAGACGTTCACCAGCAAGATTTTGCCGGTATTCATAATGTCAAAAATATCTAAAGTGCTTTTTTCTTGACCCACAATATTCCTAACCACCGAGTTAGCTAAAAACTGACCAACTTTGTTTTGAATTGGAGCGATAGCTTCGCTGCGATATTTTTGATCCCACTTTTCATATTCGTTAACCCAAAAAGATTTAACTACTGGATCCTTAATATTAGAAATAACGTGCTGGCGATAGCCCTTATCTACATAAATTCGCGTAATACCTAACAAGGTAGAATTTGGCGTATCTAAAAGCGCTAGAACCGTATTGTTCAAAATATATTCCATACGCGCCGACCAAACACTGGACCAGATTTTGGTAAAAATACCCATCAAACCCGAGGCTACTAAATTTTTGTAACGTGGATCGGGCAATTCTAAGGGGTTAAAACCAATAGAATAATCATGGTCGGCCGGATTGAAATAAATTACATCCTTAACTCGACGTTCCGGAATCTTTTTTAAAAGAGTTTCTACATTTTCGCCGTGTGGATCTACTAAACAAAGTCCCTCTCCATTTTCTAAATCTTGAACAATAATATTTTGGAGTAAAGCAGATTTACCGGTACCAGTTTGTCCGATGATATACATATGCTGACGGCGATCTGCTCGGCGCATACCAAATAACCGGTTCTGATTCCGAAAATTAACTCGCCCGAAATATATTGTGTCTTTCTCTAAAAATTCTTCCACTTCTTTAATTATAACGCTTAACTTAAAAACTGACGACTGAGTTGACTGTTATTAACTCTAGCCATATAAAGATTTAAGTAACATTCACATTTTTATATATATCGGGAGGTAACATGCGTGTTTTAAAATTCTTAATTTTCTTAATTATTTTACTCCTGTTAGCCACTGGAGCCATTGTTCTACTCGCAATACCAAAAGAGTACGGCTATCAACCTTATGGTTGGGGTGCTTTGGTGTTAGGTTGGCTTAGCACCATGCTATACCCAGCGATGCCTTTTTATCCCCACAGCATAAAATCCCTACCGAAGGAACGTTTATATGTTATATATGCAAAAAACCGGCTTGGGGAAAAACACCTATTTAAATTGGCAGAACTCCACGGAAATGGCTTTACCGGAAAAAAATGGACTCTGGTTCACGATGAAAATATCGAAACTCCTTGTTTTCGAATAGATAAAAAAGGAGAACTTCAACTGGTTTCATAATAATGAAAAACCGCCCAATGGGCGGTTTTTTTATTATTCTATTACTGCCTTTATGCGTCTTACTCCTGCTGCCACCGCCTCTTCTTTTTGAATTTTAAATTTACCAATCACGCCCGTGTGTTCTACGTGTGGCCCACCACAAATTTCTTTGGAATAATCCCCCACAAAATAAACTTTTATGTTGCCACCGAGAGCTGCATATTTATCTTCAAAGATACCAATCGCACCCTTAGCTTTAGCTTCTTCTACCGAAAGCACCTCAAAATGAACTGGCAAATCTTCCTGAATTTTTTGATTTACGATTTCTTCAATCTTTATGAGTTCCTCCGGAGTAACTTTACGCGGACATTCAAAATCAAAGCGTAAACGCTCTGGGGTGATATTTGAGCCCTTCTGGTCGGCTGGGATACCTAAGACGTCAATTAGAGCCTTATGGAGCAAGTGGGTAGCGGTATGAAGCTTAACTTCCTGCTCGGAAGTACCGGCCAAGCCACCCTTAAACTGACCCGCGGAAGCAGTGCGAGATAAGTCTTGGTGTTTTTTAAATTCTGCAGAAAAAACTTCTTTATCTACTTTAAATCCGCGCTCGCGAGATAATTCTTCGGTTAACTCCAACGGGAAACCATAGGACTGATACAAATCAAAAGCCACCTTACCATCCACCTCGGTAAGTCTAGAAAATTCTTTAAGTCCTTTGTCCAACGCAGTAGCAAATTTATTTTCTTCTGCGGATAATTCGGTAATTATTTTCTCGGAATTTTTGGAGAGTTCCGCGTAAATATTTTTAAAATTATTTATTATTTTGTTTGCAACCGAAGAAGCAAAAACATCTTTAATTCCTAAAAGCTTAGCGTGACGCACCGCCCGACGAATAAGCCGACGCAACACATAACCCTGACCAGCATTCGTTGGCACTACTCCCCGCTCATCACCCAAAATAAATACAGCGGCGCGTAAATGATCAGCAACTATCCGCATGGATTTAGTAGTTGCTTCATCCGCTCCATACTTCTTACCGGATAATTTTTCTATCTCCTCAATAATTGGTTTAAAAGAATCGGTTAAATAAACATCCGTTTTATTTAAGATGGCTACCGTGCGTTCCAAGCCCATGCCAGTATCCACATTTTTTTGAACTAATGGTTCAAAAGTTCCGTCTGCACGCTTGTTGTACTGCATAAAAACGTCGTTCCAGATTTCCACCCATAGTGGATGATCATCGTTAAAAGATTCTGGCACCTCTTCGGGCTTACCAGTCCAATAAAACATTTCGGTGTCTGGTCCGCAGGGTCCAGTTTCGCCAGCTGGTCCCCACCAGTTATTTTTCTTCGGTAATTTAGCAATCCGTTTCTCAGAAATTCCTAAACATGCCCAAATATTAAAAGCCTCTTCATCAAAAGGAGCGTCTTGATCTCCCTGAAATACAGAAACAGCCAGAAGATTTTTATCTAAACCTAACCACTGGGGCGAAGTTAAAAATTCAAAACTATATTTAATTGCATCCTCTTTAAAATATTCCCCGAGTGACCAGTTACCCAACATTTCAAAAAAGGTTAAGTGAGTTGGGTCACCAACTTCATCAATGTCTCCAGTGCGAATACATTTCTGCACATCCGTTAAACGCTTGCCACCTGGATGAACTTCGCCCATCAAAAACGGCACCAAGGGATGCATACCAGCGGTCGTAAAAAGTACGGTCGGATCATTTTCCGGAATAAGCGAAGCAGAAGGAATCACGGTGTGACCCTTAGACTTAAAAAACTCCAGGAATTTAGCGCGAATTTCACTAGACTGCATATGGAAAGTATTTTAGCGGAAAATATGCTGGTGGCAACAAAAACCCCGATCTTAACGATCGGGGTTTTAAAGCTTAGTAACCTTCTAATTTCTTAATACTGTCGTGACCGCGAATCTTATCTAAGGCCTTAGCCTCAATTTGACGAATACGTTCGCGAGTTACGCCGAACACTTTACCTACCTCTTCTAAGGTGTGTGGAATATTATCGTCTAAACCAAAACGCATAGCCAAGATCTTGCGTTCACGTTCCGTTAAGTCGGTTAAAACTTCGCGGATCTGATCTCGGAGTAATGCGTGGTTAGCCAACTGATCGGGCGACAAATTAGATTCATCTGGCACAAAGTCCGCCAAGATTGAATCATCATCGTCATCTCCAATTGGAGTTTCCAAAGAAATAACTTCTTGAGAAATTCTTTGAATATAGTGAACCTTTTCGGTATCCATACCCATTTCTGCACCAATTTCTTCCGGTAACGGTTCCCGACCCAATTCCTGCATCAAACGACGCTTGGTTTGGGTGTACTTCATAATTGTTTCCACCATGTGAACCGGAATACGAATAGTACGAGAATAATCCGCTAAAGCGCGGGTCACCGCCTGACGAATCCACCAAGTGGCATAAGTAGAAAACTTAAAACCCTTGTGATAATCGAACTTATCGACGGCGCGCGACAAACCAATATTTCCTTCTTGAATTAAATCTAAAATAGAAAGATGAGGCGAGCGATTTACATAACGCTTAGCAATAGATACCACCAAACGTAGGTTGGCTTGAATTAACTTCTGACGAGCAATTTCTTCGCCACGCTCAATACGCTTAGCAAGTTCTTTTTCTTCTGCGGAATTTAAAAGTGGGGTGCGACCGATTTCTTTCAAATACATTTGCACCGCATCCGGTAAATCAGAATCAATACGCGTAGCATCCTGTAATTCTTTAGCGCTAATTTCTTCTTTGTCTTTATCTATAACGTTAGACAAAGAACTAGATTCTTGGACTTTAATACCTTCTTTGTCCAAGCGCATATAAACCGTCTCCAAAAAAGAAATGTCTTTTTCTACTTCTGGAAAGTAATTTATAACTTCGGAATCCGTTACGAATCCGCGACTGCGACTGCGACGAATTAATTCGTCGAGCTGAGTATTTAATTCTGCACGCTTAGCCTCCGCAGCTGGACTAAGAACTGTTTTTACAGACTTTTTAGCTGGGGATTTTTTAGGTGCAACTTTTGGCTTACTTTTTTTAACCACTTTTTTAGGTGGTTTATTTTTTAAAACTTTTTTTACTGGCTTAGAACGTGAAACAACGGCCTTTTTAGGGGAAGGTTTTTTGGTTTTTTTTGACATTTATTTTTTTAGGAATTCAAATTTCGACTGTTGAGTTCCATAGCTACCGAGGTTAATTCAGTCATTAAGACTGTCGCGTCGTCTCCCCGGCTTTGGGCGGCGCGAATCTCCCGCTTTAATTCCTCTTGCCGCCTACGGTAATGTTCCCGTTGAAGTTCGCTTAAAAGCGTTTCTATTTCTTTGGCGGCGTTTTCCTTGTCTCCGGAGCCGACCGATAAACTGGCTTGCATTTCGAGCATGCCGTTTGCAGCTGCCGGATTATCCACAAAAGAGTGGTAAAGAGGCGGGAGAAAATCCCGCTTGGCCCTGATAATATCCCAAAATTCGTTAAATGCCAAGGCTAAAGCTAAAATTCGTCTAGCAATAAGGTCCACTCTAGGTAGGCCACCCTGATCCATTTTTTCTTCCTGTTTAGATTCCCCTTCTACTTGATTAGACTTTTCTGGTGGTAAATTTCGCAAATCTTCACTTAAAGAACCCTCCGCTACCGAAAAAGAACCAGCCATTTCGTGCAGCCATTGGTCACGTTCCACCGCACTCTTCATTTTAGAAATTTTTCGAAGTAAGTGCCGGACTGCCCGTTTTTTAAAAGATAGATCCCTGCCATTAACTGCGGTGGAATAAACATGAATTAAAGCTCGAAAAGCTGGTTCCGCATTTTTTACTGCACCAGCTAAAAATTCTGGCTCGGCCTGTACTGCTTCTCCGGCGTCTTTATATTTTCCCAAATCTACAGCACGCACATAAAAATCTAAAGGCAAAATTAAATCCAATCCTCGTTCCATAGCTTTAATACCAGCTAAATCCGAATCAAAACAAAGAAAAATAGAATCGGACAAACGACGTAAACGTTCTAAGTGAAATTTAGTAAGAGCAGTACCCGAAACTGCAGCTACATTTTTTACTCCACCCTGCCAAGCCATAACCGCATCCATATAACCTTCTACCAACATCACGGATTTAGATTTAGCAATAAAACCACGGGTCCGATCGAAGCCATATAAAATTTTAGATTTGTTGTAAATCGGACTATCGGAACTATTTACATATTTTGGTTCATTATCCGATTCATATTTAGGTAAAATTCTTCCGCCAAAAGCTACGGTTTTCCCAATACTGTTTTGAATCGGAAACATCAAACGATTTTGAAAACGATCTAAATTTAATCCCTGACGAGTATGAAAAGTAAGACCGGAGTTTAAAATATCCTCTAAAGAAAATTTCTTTTGGAGTAAGCGCACCGTTAAAGCATCGCCGCCAGGTGCATAACCAATTTCAAAATCTTTTACTGTGTCTTCTTTTAAACCTCGCGATTTAACATATTCCATAGCTTCCGGCGAAGAAGTTAAAGACTCCGCAAAAAACTTTTTAGCTTCCGCATAGATGTCGTACATCGTGTAGAACATCCGCTCTTCACTCCGTTGAAAACTAGGTAAGGGAACTCCGGCTTTTTCCGCCAAAAATCTGAGAGCTTCTGGAAACTCTAGATTTTCATACTTCATTACAAATTTTATGACATCTCCCCCTTCCTGACAGGAACCAAAACAATGCCAGCTTTGGCGATCTGGCGAGACCATAAAAGATGGGGTTTTTTCGTTATGGAAAGGGCAAACCGCCTTAAAATTCTTACCAGCTGGCGTAAGTGTGATATAGCCTTTTAGAACGGTTACTATATCTAATTTTTGCTTTACGAGCTCAGCCTCTTTCATTGGCTCCAGCATACCCCACAGAGGAGAAAAATAAAAACCCCCAAGAAATGTATCTTGGGGATAGAACTAATTAGTTAAGCAGACGTTTTTTAGCTCGCCGAACAATATTCAACTGATTTCGAATCGCAATAGTTCGGCTTTCCTTGCGAAGTTTTTTGTTGAGCAACTTAAACCGTTGAATAGAGCCAGTAGAAGTCTTTGCGGAATAAGTTAGAAAGTGCAAATTTTGACTGATCCGATTGGCTTCGAAAGTCTTGAGTTGAGCCAGGGTGCACTGCCACAAAGTTTCTGCGACGTGCGAACCGGAATCATCGTTAACTTTTCTTTTGGAAATTCGAAGTTCATCCGCCAAAATACGAGCGAAGGATTCGTTGGTATGAGAATCCTCTGGTTCCACATAAAAGAAAAAATCTTGAGTCTTCATTTTTCCTCCTTAGTTATTTTGTTTTTAAAATAAAAGCTGGCGCTACTTTAGCGCCAGAAACTTTTTAGGTCAACTAAGACTTACGAATGAAGTAAGAATAAAATACAGAAATAATTCCTACCGCTACTGGCGGAACCACCACTAACCAAATCGCATAAACTTCTGGAGTTACCGCGGTAGCAAAAGCAAACAAAGAAGCTAGACGGAAACCGGAGGCGGCCAAACGATGAGTCTTTTCCCAAACTTTAGGATTCTCAAAAGTCCAAGGGGTTCGAACTCCAACCCAAGGATTAGGTTCCGTTTTAGCCATAAGAGCTCCCACGGAATACCACAAAATTCCAAATAGAGCGGTGAAGTATGGAACCAAAGGAATTTCCGAACCTAAATTCCAAAGCAAAACAAAGGAATGTAAGTAAAAGAAAAAGAGTAAGAAAGTTATAACAAATCTTTCAAACGCACTTCTAAAAGGGGCGATGCTTTTAGCAGAACGCAAAACCAAAAACATACAGCTAAAAACCGTAACTAAAATTGGAACTAATAAAAGCCCCAAGGTTTTATCCGAATAGCCATCTGGTGCACCACTTAATCCCCAATGTGCCACCATACTTTCCGGCATAAACGGAAAGAGATAGGCACTAACCGCCCAAAACCCAACTAACGCCAAAATTACGGTTAAACTAAAAAAATTCTTTTTCATCTATTACTATATATTGTAACAAAAACCCCGCCGAGAAGGCGGGGTTTTTATAAATAATTTTTATAAATTATTAAGTTGAGCGTCGATGTCCTTAAGATCTGCATCTAAAGCGGCATCTAGTTCGCTCATATCCACCTTCTCAATCTCCTCCTTAATTACTGCAGTAGTGTCTTGAGCTGGCTCATTAGTTTTTACAGTATTTTCTTCAACTGCCGGTGCAGCACTCATAAAATAAATGACTGCGGCAATTGCTAAAACTACCACCACACCAAGAATTATCTTGCCATTAGAACTGGCCTGAGAAACTGCTGGGTTTTGATTTATTGGATCCATATTTTAATTATTTTTTTGATTATTGGGTGACCGTTGCAGCTGGAGTTTCGTTAGTAGGAGCAACATCCTTAGCTGGCTCTTGAGAAACTTCTAAAGTATCTACCTTAGGAATTTGCGCCAATGTCGTAGCAGCGGACTGCACACTGTCCCGAGCTGCTTTTACTTTAGTCTTAACCGCTTCCAAATCGGAGCGAAGAGAATCGCGAACCTTACCCAAATCAGCTTTCAAAGTAGTTTCACTAGAAACTGCTACAGAATAAACTTTGGCAGTCTGATCTTGAATTGCGGTTCTTGCTGCACTAATAGAAGCCTTGGCAGTTTCACCAGCAGCAACTACCGTAGCATTGTTTTCACCGTTTACCGCTGCTTTTTCAGAACGACTTAAAATACGATTTAAAACAGCCTCAATCTGATCTACAGCCTTCGTCATATTTTCTAAGGCCTTAACATTTAATTTATTTAAGTCCTCAAAAACTTTTCCAGCTACTTCTTTTTTCTTTTCATCTTTTACAATTTCTAATTTCTGCTTAAATTCTTCGCGCTTAGTTTCCATAACCTGTTTAAATTCTTCGCGCTTAGTTTCCATAATTTGCTTAGCCTCTTCACGCTTGGCCTCAAATTGAGCCTTCATCTCTTCACGCTTTACTTCAAAAGCTTTAAAAGCCTCTGGAGCTAAAAATACGCCAGTGGATTTCATTTCTTCACGCTTCGACTCCATAAGTTTTTTGGCTTCTTCGCGTTCTACCTCTAACTTATTTTTAGCTTCTTCCCGAAAAGTTTTTGCCTCACCTCGGATTGCCTCCTGCTCTTCTTTCATCTTTTCACGAAGATCCTCATTGGCATCTTTTTGATCCTCCCGTAAATTCTTTAATTCTTCACGCTTGGTATCACGGATTTCCTGAATCGCCTTAAAAGCTGGCTCTGCAAAACCAGGATTTTTTATTGGTGGTCTTTCTACTGGCTCTACTGGATTACCAATAGGAGGTCTTGGGGGAACCTTAGTATCGGCTTGAGCACCTACAAAAATAGGTACAATTAAAGCCGCACCAGCTACTATACTTAATAGTTTTTTATTCATATTTTGTTGTTTTTAAAGGTTTTTTAAGCCTTTGGCCTATTATACCAAAGAAAGCCCTACTACCCTATTTCTGACAATGAGGACAAAAGACCGTGGTTCGGCCAGCTAACTTGGCTGTTTTAAGTAGTTTTTTACACCTTCCACACCTTTCTCCGCTTTTTCCATAAACCTTTAGCTCTCGGGCGTAGTTTCCCCGCCGACCATCGGACAACAAATAATCGGAAATAGAGGTTCCCTTAAGTTCTATGGCTTTGGCTAAAATTCTTCGGATTGCAGAGTACAACTTTTCCGCCTCTGGTTTTTTAATAGTGGTACAAATTCGACTAGGCCGAATACCCGAGGCGAACGCAGTTTCGTCACAATAAATATTTCCAAGACCAGTAACTATTCCCTGATCTAAAAGGGCCGCTTTTAAACTCCGACGGTTTTGTTTTAAGGCGGTTAAAAAATAATCTAGGGTAAATTCCCCACTTAAAGGCTCCGGACCTAAAGCCTTAAAATGACTTTCACCCTCAAAAGCTTTTTCGTTTGGATAATAAAGTAGATAACCGAACTTACGCGTGTCGTTATAAAAAAGGTTTCCCTGACTAAGCTTAAAAATTACTCGAGTAAATTTATTAGGTAAATTACGAACGGATTCTTCTATGGGGTGCCCACCTAAGACTGGTTTGTGATTTTTCTCTTGATACACCAACTGACCAGTCATTTTTAAATGCACCAACATTACTCCGCCATCACTGAAACGGAAAATTAAATTTTTAGCGCGTCGATCTAGCAGAATTATTTTCTTACCCGTTAAACCTTTTATAAATTCCTCGGTCTTAGTTTTAGAAACTCGTCGTTTATTACCCTTATCAGAAACCATCTTTGGCTCCAAGACCTCCACCGCTAAAATTTTCTTACCGATTAAACCAGCACTAATTAAACTGCGACGCAGAGATTCTACTTCGGGCAATTCCGGCATATTTTTATTATTTTAAAATCGCTAACAACCCACCCATCAAAACAATGGAAACTAAGTAAAATCCTACATCGATCAAAAACATTCTCTGGGTTCGTCCACCGAAAAGTATATCGTTCAATTTCATTGGTGCGATTAAGCCCAACCAAAGCCAGAAACCTAACTGAGCTCCCTGCCAAAAAGTCATCGCTTCAAAACGAATAATTAAGACCCCCAAAATATAACTAATAATTAAAGAGGCTAAAGCAAGAATTCCATAAGTTGGGCCCATACCTTCGCTCATATATTTATCCGAATCGGTAATGGGTCGGCCCAAATCTTGAAACCAAGCCCGACCAAACACAAAAGGCGCGTACCAAAGGGAGCCTAAAACTATATTCAAAAGAGCCGCTAAGATCACCGCTAAAGGAGAAACTTCGGTTAAAAACATATAGAAGCATTCTAACAACTACCACCGAAAAACAAAATCCCTCACATAAAAAATGTGAGGGGTTCTATTTATAAAAAATTAAGAAATTATAGCTCCTAACAAAAGAAGAAGAGCTCCAAAAATTGCGGCATTTTTATAGAAGCCCATCATAGCGTTAGATTTGGCACTGGCGTCGGTCTCTGACCAAAAACGATGCATGGTAAGAGTGACGACCAACATAAAAATTGCGAGCAACAAGAGTGCGAGATCCACATACCACCAAAGCACTATTCCAACTCCACCGAAAAACAACATCAAACCAGTTAAGATAACAGCGACTTTAGGTAAAGGAACATTTTTACTAGCCGCATAACCAGTGAGACCGCTTAGACCAGTGAAGTGCTGAATACCGTTATATATAAAGTAACCACCAAAAATTAATCGGCCAACGATCATTAAAATTTCTGAATAATTCATATTTTTATTTAAACAGAGTCGGACTAGGACTCTACTTTTTTAGTTTAACACCC
>CAZHWX010000004.1:0-18494 GCA_964536045.1 uncultured Candidatus Saccharibacteria bacterium | reverse complement strand
TTCGGCGGCACGTTTTAAATTCATTGCCTCTTCAGAAACCTTACCAATCGGTACAGTGACCGCAGCATCGGTGAAAAAATTTCTATATTTTACTCCCGCATCCAGCGTTAATAAGTCGCCAGATTTTAAAACATACGAGGTTGGTAAACCATGAACCACTACTTCATTCACCGAAGTACAAATAGCAGCTGGGAAACCCTTATCGGCGCCCGCCGGCTGATAATTTAAAAAAGCTGGTTCAGCTCCCGCCTCGGCTAAAAACTTACGCGCAAATAAATCTAAATCTTTTAATTTAGTTCCAGCGATAGCTCGCTTCTGTAACTCCTTTAATAGGCGCGCCAAAATCCGGCCGGATTCCCGCAAGTATCGGATATCGGAATCGGATTTAAGACGAATCATTATTTCAAACCTAAAATCTTCTCTATTTTCGCCCCTACTTCGTAAGGTGGTCGCGTACCATCGATTTTAAAAATTTTTAATTTCTGTTTCTTTAAGCCTTCTAAAATAGGGAAAGTTCTTTCTTTATATTCTTCTAATCTAGTTTTGATAATTTCTGGCTTATCCAAAGTACGGGTGCGAAGTGGACCAGCACAAAAAGCACAGCTATCTACTTTAGCTCCAGCTAAAACTGGTAAACCACAAACCGAACACAAACGACGATTACTATTGCGATGAATAGAATCTTCAGCTTTAACATCTAGAAGTATAATTTTTATATTATTTTTTCCGTATTGATCGATTAAAGTTTTTATCAAGCCATCGTTTTTACCCTCCGGACCAAAGGCTTCATAGAGAGTTCGCGGGGAACCACTAGTGACTACATTGTAACCAGCATTACCCACATCACTTAGAGCCTTACTCGCAATACTTAAAACCCAAGATGGGGTGCAAAGTCGGCCCGCATCAAAATTGGCTCGCTCCTTACGCAATAAAGCACTCTTCCTAGCCTCTGGGGAATGTACAATATTTTCTATGTGACGTCCTGGATCAAAGTGGATAAAGTCGTGATTACGCTCTAAAAGCTCGGCCTGAGTGCCCTTTCCAGCTCCCGGTGCTCCGTACAAGATTACAGCTTGTTTCATATAAGAATGTTAATTCTTAATTAGTAATTGGTAAATGGTAATATAAAACAAAGTTAAACATGCAATACAACAAGCTAGTTAGAGACAAAATTCCAGAGATAATTGAGGCTAAGGGTCAAACCTCCAAAACTCATATTGCAGACGAAAAAGAATATTGGAACAAACTAAAGGAAAAACTCGGCGAGGAAACTCAAGAATTTTTTAAAGATGAAAGTATAGAAGAATTGGCAGATTTAATGGAGGTGGTTGAGGCAATTAAAAAATTCAAGAATATTGATTCTCAAACACTAGAAAATATTCGTTTAGAAAAACTTGAGAAACGTGGTGGTTTTGAGAAGAGAATTATTTTAGAGGAATCTTAGTGTCTTCAAAATGCTCTTTTGGCCACTGCCTGCTGGCCTGGCCACTGCGCTTCGCCTTCGCTCGCTTGATGCAAACGTTTTGAGGCAGGAGATTAGAAAATATTAAATATAAAAACAACCCCGACATTGTCGGGGTTGATGATAAATAGAATCAAGTTTTTTTACCGGAAGATTTGGAAATCTGAACTCGACGGATTTTCCATTTGGCCTTACTAAGCAAGGAATCCAGATCACTGGGTCCGATCACTCTTTCGAATTTGCGATTGAGAGCATTCAGATATTCTCCATAGAAATACACGCCAAGACCGGGAAACCAAAGGTCTTTTCCCTCATCCTTGTAGACCTTGAGGGTGTCGAACATTTTGATCTTTCCGATTTCGCAGACGACGATATAATTGCCATCTTCGAGAACTCGAGGAGATTCCAGAAACACTCCGCCCATTTCCGTGATACCCCCAAAAGACAGGGGTGTATAACGAGCCTGGGAAAAAAGTGTGATAGGAAACAAGAACAGAAATACGAATTTGAACATGAAGCCTCCCTATTGAGTTGTTAAAAAATAAACCGTTTATTGATTTTTCTGTTTGTTATTATATACCTATTTACACAAAAAGTCAATATAACAAAATCCCCTCTTTTGGAGGGGAAATTATCTACAATTTAAAGCTAATTTTTAACCGTTCTCGTATTCGCGGACAGCGAGCTGAGAGGAAACCTGCTTCATGACCTCCAAAGCCACGGAAACCACAATTAAGAGCGCCGTACCGCCAAGAACCAGGGTTTGGGTGCCAGTCACCATACTCGTGATGTTTGGTAGAACTGCGACAAAACCCAAGAAGACTGCACCGAAGAGAGTGATGCGACCCACCAAGCGCTGAATCATTTCGGCAGTGGCCTGACCTGGTCGAATACCCGGTACAAATCCCCCACCTCGCTGAAGATTCTTAGCAATTTCGTTTGGATCAAAAGTGACCGCGGTGTAGAAGTAAGTGAAGAGCACTACCATCGCAAAATAAATAATGCTGTATAAAACTTGGTTATTAAAGAAAGCAGTAACTAAAGCGGTAAGTTTTAGAGCAATACCTGGAGCAAAAACCGTACTCATCTGGGCCAAAAATTGTGGGAAAAGCAAAACGGAAATCGCGAAGATAATCGGAATTACTCCGGCCTGGTTTACTTTGAGTGGTAAGTAAGTGGAAACTCCACCGTAAATTTTATTACCCCTCACCTGCTTCGCATAAGTAACCGGCAACTTTCTTTCACCTTCGTTAATGGCGACAACTGCCGCAATAACCAAAATGGAAACTACTAAGAAAATTAAATAAGTTGGTAAGACAGAAGGATTGTAGTTAACCAAAGCTAAACCAACAGATTTAGGAATGCCGCTCACGATACCGGCAAAAATTAACAAGGAAACTCCATTGCCTAATTTATATTCGGAAATCAATTCGCCAATCCACATCAAAAGCACGGAACCGGCGGTAACTACCAATACATGACCCAACATTTCCATGGAGCCTAATGGGTTTAAAACGCCCTGAGATTGTAAGAGGTTCAAGAACCCGTAACCCTGCAAGAAAGCTAGTGGTACGGTCAAATAGCGGGATAGGCGGGTGAATTTAGCTCGGCCAGTTGGTCCATCCTCGTAATAAGCCTTCTTAAGGGATGGGAACATGATGGTCAAAAGCTGCATGATGATGCTTGCCGTAATATACGGACCCACGCCTAACATCATGATGGACAAATTATCTAAGCCTCCACCGGAGAAAAGATTTAAGAAACCAAATAAATCATTGGAGGACAAAAAGCTCTGTAAACGAACTGGGTCAATTCCAGAAACTGGAATAGCCGCCAACAAACGAAAGGCAGCTAACAAACCAATAACCGTAAGAATCTTTTTTCTTAGATCCGGGAATTTAAAAACGCTCCAAAATTTAGTCATTAGAATCTATTAAACTATCTTACCACCTGCGGCCTCAATTTTTTTCTTGGCACCGGCGGAAACTGCAATCTTCTCAATTACTACGGCAACTTTAATATTGCCACCGTCTAAAATTTTAACGCGGCCACTAATGCCACCAGCCAATAAAATTTTGGCATTAATTTTTCCATCTTTAGCTAAACGAGCCAAAGAACCGACGCGCAACGCAGTTGCCACATCACTCTTAACTTTGTTTTTAAAACCACGGAGTTTAGGCAAGCGCTGAAGTAAATCACGTTCGGCCGGACGAATACGGTGACCCGCGCGAGCGCGTTGACCATTCTGACCACGACCAGAAAAAGTACCACGCTTACCACCTCGGCCTACACGCTTACCGTGTGGACGTTTGGTTTTTGCACTAATGGTATGAATTTGCATGGTTTATTTTTGCTTGATTTCCAAATTTACGCGACGCACAGTGGTGTTTAAAATTTCCAAAGCTTTCAAGGTAGCACGAGCATTGGCAATCTTATTTTTAGTTCGGCTTAAGATCTTAGCAGAAATATCTTTAACTCCGGCTAATTCTAAAACGCTACGACAAGAACCTCCGGCGATTAAACCGTGGCCCTCGCGAGCTGGCTTAATACGAACCCAAGCGGCATCAAATTTAGCTTCTACATCGTGCGGAATAGTTCGGCCATTTACCAAAGGAACCTTAATTAAATCTTTCTCTGCTTGGCGTTTAGCTTTTTGGACGGAAGAGGCAAAATCCAAACCCTTCGCAATACCTAAACCAACGCGACCCTTATAATCCCCCACAACTACCGCAGCGCGGAAAGTGAAACGCTTACCACCCGCCATAACACGGGATACGCGACGAACTTCCAAAACTTGGTCTTTAAATTCGCTAACCGGTTTGTCGGCGCGACGCTCACGATTATTATTGCCTCCTCTTTGTTGGGGTTTCATATGTTATAAAATTAAATTTTCAAACCACCTTCGCGAGCACCGTCCGCAAAAGCTTTGACACGACCATGATAACGATAGGAACCGCGATCAAAAACCGCGCCTTCTATCCCCGCCTTCTTAGCAATTTCAGCAAGCATCTTACCAAGCTCCAAACTCTGATTTACCTTACCAGCAATTTTCTTAGTTAATAACTTAGGAGAAACGGCCGCTAAAGTCTTACCATTTACATCATCAATTAACTGAGCATAAAAACCACTGTTACTCCGGAATACGGATAAACGTGGACGAGAAGCAGTACCCGAAATGCGGGCGCGGACGCGAATCTTACGTCGCTGTTGAATCTTAAATTGTTTACGGTACTGGTTCATATTATTTATTTAGTAGTGGCCGCAGCTTTCTTACCAGCTTTACGACGAACAACCTCAGTGGAGTAATGGAAACCCTTACCCTTATAAGGCTCTGGCTTTTTAAGACTTCGGATTTCGGCTGCAACCTGACCAACTAACGCCTTATCCATGCCCTTAATTTTTAAAACGGTATTTTTTTCTACATCGAAAGAAATGCCATCCAACTTTTTATATTTAACCGGGTGAGAAAAACCAAGACTTAAATTTAAATCTTCACCCTCTTTAGTAATACGATAACCCACACCTTCCAAAATTAAAGTCTTTTCAAAACCCTTGGTTAAACCCTCTACCGCATTTTGCATTAAAGCGCGCAAAGTACCCCAGCTGCTACGAGCCTGCTTGGAGGTGCCGATGGGTTCTGCCTTCAATTCATTGCCCTCTAAAGAGGCCTTAGAGCCCTTTGGAATATGAATGTGTAGTTCACCAGCTTTACCCTTAATAACTACCGCGCGCTGAGAAATTTCAGCGGTGAAGCCTTCGGGAAGAACTATTGGGAGTTTGCCAATTTTAGACATAGTATTTTTACCAAACTTGGAATAGTAACTGACCTCCGACTTTTTCTTTTCTGGCCTGATCTACAGTCTTGATTCCCTTCGGCGTAGATAACACCAAAATACCAAAACCGCTTTTAACCGGGCGTAAATCTTTATAACCAGAATAACGGCGCAAAGATGGCAAGCTGAAGTTTTTAACTTTCTGAATAGGATGAGTAACTTCGCAATCTATTTCTAAAACACGCTTATAACCCTTACCCTTTACTTCCACATCTTTAATGAAGCCGTGATTTTTTAAAACTTCAACCACCGCAGCATCCATTTTGGAATAGCGGATTTTCATAACAGGCTTACGAGCCGCCTGAGCATTTTTTATTCGGTTAAGTAAATCGATGTACATAAATATTAGGAAGCTTTGCGGACTCCAGGAATCTGACCGTTACTGGCCATCTCACGGAAACAAATACGGCAAGCGTTAAAGTCTCTCATATAGCCGCGCTTACGTCCACACCGAAAACAACGACGCACTATGCGGGTTGAATATTTCGGAGTCTTTTTGGATCTTGCGACGACAGAAGTTTTTGCCATAAAAATTACAAACTTTTCAATGGTACCCCGAACGACCGGTAAAAATCAATTGCTGCCTCACGATTTTTAACGCGAGGAACAAGAGTTACCTGCAAACCAAATGGGATTCGGGATTTTTCTGGATTAATTTCTGGGAAAACATATTGGTCTTTAAAACCAACATTCAAGTTGCCGTTCTCATCAATCTGCGAAACTTCCAAACCACGAAAATCTTTAACACGAGGAAAAGCAGCGGCCACGGTTAATTTCAAAAAATGTTCCATGCGAGAACCTCGCAAGGTAACCTGCAAACCAACTACTTCGTTTTCGCGAACCTTAAAACCAGCGATGGATTTACGAGCTGGTCGGGTGGCTGGCTTTTGACCAGTGATCGCCGCTACTTCTTTAACGATTTCCGGCAAAATACGATCGTCAAAATTCGCTTGCTGACGCAAACGACCCACACCGACGTTGACGACGATTTTTTCCAAAAAGGAAACAGCGGAAGTTGATTTGGCGATTTTAGTCATGGTTATTTAGTCTTCTCTACATTAGCCACTGCGATTGGATGAGAAACTTGAGCCATTTGACCCTTCTCTCCAGCCTTTTTTGGCTTCATGTGTTTTTTAAACAAATTAAGTCCTTCTACTACAACTTTATTTTTTTCCCGATCCACGCGCACTACCTTGCCGGTTTTTCCCCGGTCTTTACCTTTGCGAATTTTAACGGAATCCCCTTTTTTGATTTTTACTTTAAACATGGAAATTTATACTAATTCTTCAGCTAAGGAGGAGATGCTGTCGTAGCCAGCTTCTTTTATTTCGCGCGGGATAGGACCGAAGATACGAGTACCTTTTGGTTCTTTTTTATCAATTAAAACTACGGCATTGTCGTCAAAGCGAACGTAAGTACCATCCGCACGACGAGTAATATTTCTGGTGCGAACCACCAAAACTTTTACCACGTCCTTTTTCTTAACCGCTTTGCGAGGTTCCGCAACTTGGACCGAAGCCACAATGATATCGCCAATTTTGGCATACCGCTTACGGCTACCGCCTAAAACGCGGAAACAACGGACGGTTTTGGCGCCGCTATTATCAGCAACTTTTAAAATGGAGCGTTCTTGAATCATGGTTTATATTTTTTCAGCAATCACCCAACGCTTATCTTTCGATAAAGGACGGGTTTCCGTAATAACGACTTTGTCTCCAGTTTTATATTTATTCTCTTCGTCGTGCGCTTTAAAACGAGTAGTTAATTTAAAATACTTGTGATAACGAGCATGTTTACGCATGCGATCCACCGCCACTACGCGAGTTTTGGTCATTTTATCCGACACAACAATTCCTTCTAATTTACGCATGGGGTTAGGATTTAGATTTTTCTGCTACGGTTTGAAGAGTCAAAAGCTGAGCCAACGACTTTTCGGTCGCCTTAATTTCTTTTTGGGAATTAAGCTTGCCAATGGCTAAATCGCTTCTTAAAGAAACTAGTTTAATACGTAACTCACGGATCTCTTTTAGGATCTCCGCTAAGGTCTGACTTCTATACTTTTGTAACTCTTTTTTCTTCATTGGTCAAGATTATTTGGAAATAAAGCGGGTTTTAACTGGCATTTTGTGACCGGCCTTGCGCAAAGCCTCTTTGGCTTCGGCGAGAGATACACCATCCACCTCAAAAAGCACACGACCCGGCTTAGCATTAAACACATAGTGATCGACTTCACCCTTACCTCCTCCTAAGGTTACTTCTGGTGGCAATTTAGTAATCGGCTTATCTGGGAAGATGCGGATGAAAACTCGGCCTTCACGATTTAGAGAGTGAGCAATAGTCTTACGGGCAGATTCGATTTGATTCGCAGTAATGCGACCAAGTTCTAAAGCTTGTAAACCAAACTTTCCGTAGGAAATTTTAATACCCCGAGTCTCTACCGCACGCTTGCGATTGCGACCCTTATGTTGCTTACGATGTTTTTGGCGTTTTGGCTGAAGCATGGTTTTTTATTTTCTTTCTTCGCGAGGCTTCTTTTCCTCAAAAACTTCGCCTTTATAAATCCAAACTTTGATACCAATCGTGCCGTAGCTATTGAAAGAAGTAGCTACTCCGTAATCGATATTAGCGCGCAAAGTTTGAAGAGGCATTTTACCTTCAGTCATAGTTTCGTGACGAGAAATTTCTGCGCCATTCAAACGACCAGAAAGTTTTATTTTAATACCCTTCACTTCGCGATTCTGTCTGGTGAACTCCACCTGACGGCGCATGATACGGCGATATGGCTGACGCTTTTCGATATCGGTCGCAATATTTTGAGCAACTACGGAAGCGGAAACTTCGGAACGACGTAATTCTTCAATTGCTAAATTTAAATTGAAACGATCGTTAATTTTATTAGCTAAACGTAACTTGCGAACAATAACCAAAAGACCAGTTTTTAAATCATCAATACCCTTACCACCACGACCAATAATTACGCCGGGCTTCTGAGCGCGAACTACCACCTTAACTGCACCCTGAGTACGCTCAATTTCAATTGCATCAATACCAGCGGCTAAAACTTTCTTACGTAAAAAGTTTCGAATAGCTTCGTCTTCTTCTAAGAAATAACGGAGGGCACGCTTAAAGAACCAGCGGGCAGCCCATGGTTTAGTAATGCCGATACGGAAGGAATTTGGTTGAATCTTTTGTGCCATAGTTTAAATAACCTTACGGTTGAAAATTTTAGGAGTAGCTGCTTTATTCGAAGCCTTTTTATCACCCAAAGTCTTATCCCCTTCCTTGCCTTCGGATTTTTCTTCTTTGGTATCTTTCGGTTTCTTAGTTTTAACTACCTTCTTCAATTCGCTCTTCTTAACTTTTACTGGGAAGACGAAACGAGGATCCTTACTCTCTTTAGTTTCTAAAACTAAAGTGACGTGACAGGTTTTCTTTTCAATTTTACCTACACCACCACGAGCACGTGGCCAGAAACGAGCCATCTTCATACCCTTATCTACGCGAGCTTCTTTAACTACTAAAGTTTTTAAATCAGCTTGTAAATTCTTAGCATTAGATACTGCACTCTTTAAAAGTTT
This sequence comes from uncultured Candidatus Saccharibacteria bacterium, assembly GCA_964536045.1. Lineage (GTDB taxonomy): Bacteria > Patescibacteriota > Minisyncoccia > UBA6257 > GWB1-50-10 > CAZHWX01. The sequence goes on along the minus strand of CAZHWX010000004.1, from coordinate 9,621 downwards.
TAAAAGAGGCATAGCAGAACGCTGAGGGGCCAAATTTAATTGAGCCTCGGCTTCGGCGGCCGTCAAACCAGGTAAAGTAGATGCTAAAAGTCGCGCCTTTCTGGGGGCGATACGCAAATGTTTTAGATAAACGCGATAGATAGCCATGGTGATTATTTCTTAGCTGCAGCTGCCGGAGCGGCCGGAGCTTTTTCCAAATCTTTTTGCATCTTACCGCCGTGCTTCACGAATTTACGAGTTAAGGAAAATTCACCCAAACGGTGACCAACCATATCTTCGTTTACGGTAACTTCAATAAAATCTTTACCATTGTGAACCCCAAACTTATAACCCACCATTTCTGGAGAAATTTCAGAATCGCGAGACCAAGTTTTAATAGGCGTGCTACCAGGCTTCGCAGCAGCGACTTTCTTCAGAAGTTTTGGATCGGTCCAAGGACCTTTTCGGGATGATCGGCTCATTTTATTTTTTTAGCAAAACGCAAGAAATTGTATAGGAATTAAGGCTTAAAAGCAATTTATTTCCTAGTTTTCTTGGATCTTCGACTTACAATCCAGAGATTAGAACGCTTATTCGGGTTACGAGTCTTACGGCCACCGGTAATCTTACCCCACTTAGTTTTCGGTCTACGAGTACCACGTTGAGTGCTACCTTCACCTCCACCGTATGGATGGTCGCGTGGGTTCATCGCTTTACCGCGAACGGTTGGGCGAATATTTAACCAGCGAGAACGTCCGGCTTTACCAAAGACTACTAAGTTATTTTCTGGGTTAGAAACCTGACCAATCGTAGCTAAACAATCCCAAAAAACTTTACGAACTTCACCAGATGGCATCTTCAAATGAGTGTGGCCATCTTCATTCGCTAAAACTTGAATGGTGACACCAGCGGAGCGGCCGATTTTTGCACCACCCTGAGGAAAAATTTCAATATTGTGAACGAAAGAACCAACCGGAATTCTCTTTAAACTGGTTCGGCTACCAACTTGGAGCGGAGCTTCAGGAGAATTAATAATTGGAGAACCAACCTTCAAACCATGCGGAGCTAAAATATAACGACGATCACCATCTTTATAAACAACTAAAGCAATGAAAGCGGTTCGATATGGGTCATATTCAATAGACTCCACACGTCCCGGAACTCCAACTTTATCTTGTTTGAAATCAACTACGCGATATAAATTTTTATTACCTCCACCCTGGTGACGCATGGTGATGCGACCAGTGTTATTACGTCCTGCGCTGCGCTTAATACGCTCTGTTAAGCGCTTAGTGCGACGAGCATCCGTAAGCGAAGAATAATCGGTTACCGATAGATGACGGCGAGACGGCGAAGTTGGTTTGTAATTCTTGATAGGCATGGAATTAGATAAGTTCTATTTTTTCGCCCGGCGCTAAAGTGACAATCGCCTTTTTGAACGATGGCTTTTCGGTGATCTTGCCATGGAACCAGTGAACCTTACCAGAAGTTAAAACAGTAGAAACTCCAGACACCTTAACTCCATAACGGCGAGCTACTTCGCGACGAATCTGAGGCTTCGTAGCGTTTGGTAAAACATCAAAAGTATAATGACGCTTTTCTACGCCACGATAAGCTTTATCGCTAATTCTTGGGCGGACAATAACGGAGTTTTCCACCTTACCAGCTGGTACCTTATTTGCTTCTACGGATTTTTCTTTGGTTTTAGTAGCCATGGTATTAAATCTTCATTTGAGAAATTCCGGACTGTTCTAAAACAATATGTTTAAAAGCGGCACAATCGTAGACGTTTAAGTCTAAAGCCACGGCAATTTTAACTTTTGGCAAATTACGAGCTGCGCGTACAAAGCTAGAACTCTCTTTAGAGGTGACAAAAAGCATACTGCCTTTTGGTGCAAAATTTTGACGGATCATAGCGGCCTGTTTAGTTTTTAAATTCTTTAATTCCAAAGAATCCACGATCTGCAATTCACCTTCTCGTAATTTCTGAGAAAGCAAAGAACGGAGAGCGGCGACGCGCATCTTTTTATTAATCTTCTGGGTATAATCTCGCTCCTTATTAGGACCATGAGCCTTACCACCACCAACCCAAACTGGGGAACGAGTGGAACCTTGGCGAGAACGACCAGTGTGCTTCTGAGCATATGGCTTCTTACCTCCACCACGAACCTCGCTACGGCCCTTAGCATGCGCTACAGGAGTCCGGCGGTTAGCTAACTGAGCCTTAATCACTTGGTGCACCAAATCAGCCTTCCAAGAGGTATCAAAAATTTCTTTCGGCAAGGTAACCTCCCCTACCGCTTCGTGTTTTTGGTTAAAGACTTTAACTTTCATGGTATTTAAATATTTATTTCTACTGGGGTGCCACGCATACCCGGAACCGCTCCGCGAATAAAGATCTTTTTATTTTCAGTATCCACTTGAGTTACCGATAAATTTTTAACCGTAGTTCGGCGACCACCAGTGCGACCAGCCATCTTCCGACCCTTCAACACACGCTGAGGAGCGGTAGAACCAATAGAACCTGGAGCGCGTAGACGATCCTTTTGACCGTGACTCTGTGGTCCACCATGGAAACCATGACGCTTAACCACACCCTGAAAGCCCTTTCCCTTGCTCTTACTAACTACGCTAGCAGGAGAACCCTCCACAACCTGACCTAAAATTTCTTCTTGACCTTCCGAAACGCCCAAAACCGTGACCGGCACCACGGCGCCGTTCTTCCAGATTTGAGTCATGCCTAATTTTTTTGCAGCGATTTTCATGAGACTCTTGGCTCTTCCAAAGGGGCAATAAAAACAGGACCTTAAATCCTGTTTTTCCCACAACAATACTTGGAAAAAGCAACTGGAATATATTAACGCAAGAAAATTGAAGCGTCAATACTATGAGAAAATTAGTAATTAATAAATGGAAATATCCCTATTAAAAAATAATTATTCCAGACTTTCCCAAACGGAAACAGCATCCTTCCGCTCCAGCGGCGTAAGGTGCTTCTCCCTCGACCAAAAGCGGAACCGAGCCTTTTGGTCTGTGGGATGTTCCGTTTAGAATAAGTCTGGAGAAAATAAAAACTCCCTCTTTCGAGGGAGTTTTTATTTGATGGATTTAGCCCATCTTTATTTCCACATCCACACCAGCAGGTAGGTTCAGGTCGGTTAAGGACTCGATGATTTTCTGCTGAGGATTCAAAACGTCAATTAAGCGCTTGTGAACTCGGAGCTCAAATTGCTCCAAGGATTTCTTGTGTACGAAAGTGGAGCGATTGACCGTGTATTTTCTAAACTCGGTCGGTAGAGGCACTGGGCCTACTACTTCTCCACCGTGGCGCTTAATAGCTTCCACGATTTGACGCACAGAATTGTCGATAATCTTGGCATCATATGCCTTGACTCTCAAACGCAAGCGTTCTTTGGTTTCGGGAGTTTTTTTAGTAGCCATAATTGGTCAAAGAGCAGTTTTAGAAAATTTTATTTAAGAATTTTCGTGACCGCACCCGCACCTACAGTCTTACCACCCTCGCGGATAGCAAAGCGCTGTTTTTCTTGCAAAGCAACTGGAGCAATCAACTTAACGCTGATCGAAACCGTGTCGCCAGGCATAACCATTTCCATACCAGCCGGCAAGATTACTTCACCGGTTACGTCCGTAGTACGGATATAGAATTGCGGTTTATAACCTTTAAAGAACGGAGTATGACGTCCACCTTCTTCCTTAGAAAGCACGTAGATTTCGGCTTCGAATTCAGTGTGCGGAGTGATAGTTCCTGGCTTAGCCAAAACCTGACCACGTTCCACATCTTCCTTCTTCAAACCGCGAAGTAAGATACCAGCGTTATCGCCAGCCTGACCTTCATCTAAGCTCTTTTGGAACATTTCGATACCAGTCACGACGGTCTTTTGGGTGTCGCGGATACCGATAATTTCGATTTCCTCGTTCACCTTAATGATACCGCGCTCGATTTTACCGGTAACTACAGTTCCGCGGCCTTCAATGGAGAAAATGTCCTCCACCGGCATTAAGAACGGCTTATCGGTTTCACGAACTGGATCTGGAACATATTCGTCCAAAGCCTTCATCAAATCGGAGATACACTTGGCATCTTCGTGATCTGGGGAAGGAGCATTTAAAGCCTTTAAAGCAGAACCACGGATAAACGGAACCTCATCACCCGGGAATTGATATTTCTTCAATAACTCGCGGACTTCGGTTTCCACTAAATCGATAAGCTCTGGATCATCTACCATGTCGCACTTATTAAGGAAGACAACGATAGCTGGTACACCTACCTGACGAGCCAACAAGATGTGCTCGCGAGTTTGAGGCATAGGACCATCCGCTGCAGACACAACCAAAATTGCACCGTCCATCTGGGCGGCACCAGTGATCATGTTCTTAATGAAGTCGGCGTGTCCCGGACAGTCGATGTGCGCATAGTGACGCTTATCGGACTCGTATTCGGAGTGGTGAAGAGCAATAGTAATACCACGCTCTTTTTCCTCCGGAGCATTGTCGATGTTGTCGACTGCTTCCGCCTTCTTAGCTAGACCTTTCTTGAATTGGTTATTGGTAATAGCCGCGGTCAAGGTAGTCTTGCCGTGGTCTACGTGACCAATGGTACCCACGTTTAAATGGGGTTTAGTTCTGGAGAACTTCTCTTTCTCAGCCATGTGAAAAATTTATATTTTTTTGTTTATTTTTCGACTATTTTTTTGCTTTATCCGACCTGAACCAGAGGTTTAGACAAGCTCGGTAATTTTGTACGAAAAGACTAAAAATGTCAAAGAAATAAACTCCTAGACAAAACAACCCCGCCAAATAGGCGGGGTTATAACAAAAATAGGAAAAATCACACAATTTTCGTATTAATTTCGACGTACTCCTTAACCTCTGAAAACTTGGAAAATGCACCGCCTTGCCAGTCGGCAATTGATAGATTGATCAAAACCGGATGATCATCAGAAATTTTCAACAGGTTTTCCGGCTCGTTTTCAAATTCTATGGAAAGACTTGCGTCCTGCGACAATATTTCTTCTGCCGCCATTAAGCACTCCTCAAAAAGATCGTCCGGATTTTGAGCATCCATAAGCTTTTCAAATGGAATTTGAAAGTTAGGCTTGATTCTTAAAACGCGGGCGACCAAATAACTTTTGGAAATTGTTCTTTCTATAAGTATCTGATCCGCTCCAGAATTCATTTCATCTTCTGAAAAATCTAATTTCACCGTAAATTCACTATCTCCGGCGGAACCAAAAATTTTCAGAAAAACACACGCGTTGGGCAACAAAGAAACAAGCGGCGCTTCGCAGTGCACTGCAAAAATGCGATTCTTAGAACTTAAATCCAATTTTTTAGCCATACCAAACTCCTAGTTTTTAGTGATTAAAATGTATTTGAGCTAATAACAAAATAGCACATAAATGTGCTATTTGTCAATGTAGAATTATATCTTGTTTCTCTGCGTATTCTCACAGGATACGTTTTTGTAATTAAAAAATCCGCCTTGCGGCGGATTATTTTAAACAAAAACTATTTCTTTCGACCTTCAATAATTGCGGTCGCTACGTTATTTGGAACTTCATCATACTTCAAAAATTCCATGTTGAAGCTACCACGGCCCTGAGTCATGGAACGCAAGTTCGTTACATAACCGAACATTTCGGAAAGCGGAACTTCGGCATCGATTACGCGCACATTACCGCGCTCCCCCATTTCCGTAATTTTCGCGCGACGGGAAGATAAATCACCAGTGATATCACCCAAGAAATCCGGCGGGGCAATAACCTGCACTTTCATGATTGGTTCCAAAAGAACTAATTTGGCTTGTCTTGCAGCTTCTTGCAAAGCCATGGACGCAGCAATTTTGAAAGCAAATTCGGAAGAGTCTACATCGTGGAAAGAACCATCAAAAGCCGTAACTTTTATATCTACCAAACGGTAACCAGCTAAAATACCCTTGGTTAAAGTTTCTTCTACACCCTTTTCTACGGCTGGAATAAATTCACGAGGAATTGCACCACCCTTAATTTCGTCTACAAATTCATGACCGGTACCGCGCTCCATAGGCTCAATCTTCAACCAAACGTCGCCGTATTGACCCTTACCACCGGACTGACGGATATATTTACCCTGAGCCTCGCCTTTGCCCTTAATGGTCTCTTTATAGGCTACCTGAGGGCGACCAACGTTGGCCTCCACTCCGAATTCGCGCTTCATACGATCTACCAAAATTTCTAAGTGCAATTCACCCATACCGGAAATAATTAATTCTCCAGTTTCATTATCACCCTGCACACGGAAAGTTGGATCTTCTTCGGCCAAGCGATGCAAAGCAATACCCATCTTTTCTTGGTCCGCTTTGGTTTTTGGTTCGATACGAATACCAATAACTGGTTCTGGAACTTTAATACCTTCTAAGACAATTGGATGCTCAATATCACACAAAGTGTTACCAGTCGTAGTGTCTTTCAAGCCGACAAGCGCACCTAAATCACCAGCATGAACTTCGTCTACTTCTTCTCGGTGATTAGCGTGCATACGCACGATACGACTAACGCGTTCTTGAGTTCCTTTTACGGTGTTGGCAATATAACTACCTTTTTTCAAAATACCGGAATATACGCGGAAGAAAGTTAAGGAACCGACGAATGGGTCCGCGGCAATCTTGAAAGCCAAAGCAGACATCGGCTGCTCATCGTTAGCTTCACGGAAAGCTTCTTCACCAGTATCTGGATTAGTACCCTTAGTTGGTGGCAAATCAGACGGAGCTGGCAAATATTCTACAACTGCATCCAAAACTAATTGGACACCTTTATTTTTCAAAGCTGATCCACAAACAATCGGAATAACCCGAACCTTCAAAGAGGCGGCACGTAAAGCCTTCTTTAGGTCGGCCACTGGAATTTCTTTACCCTCCAAATACATGTTGAGTAAAACATCATCAGTTTCCGCAATCTTTTCTACCATTTCCTTACGCTTCTTCACGGCCAATTCCTTCATGTTTTCCGGAATTTCCTTTTCCACTAATTTTTCTCCGCGCTCACCTTCAAAGTAGAACGCTTTCATTTTCATCAAATCAATGATGCCTTCAAAATTAGCTTCTTCGCCGATTGGCCACTGAATCGGAATGGCATTAACAGTTAAACGATCATGAATGGAATCCACATCCTTTTGGAAGTTGGCACCCATGCGATCTAATTTATTTACAAAACAAATACGCGGAACGTTATAGTCGTCCGCATAACGCCAGTTGGTTTCGGATTGTGGTTCTACACCTGCTACACCATCGAACACTACAACTGCGCCGTCCAAAACACGCATCGAGCGCTTTACCTCGACGGTAAAGTCGATGTGTCCAGGAGTATCAATTAAGTTAAAACAATATTCGTTCTCCTTCTTCTTTTCGCGATCGGTAGGAGTCCAATAACAAGTGGTAGCAGCCGCTGTAATAGTAATACCGCGTTCCCGCTCCTGTTCCATCCAGTCCATGACAGTGTCACCTTCGTGCACTTCACCAATTTTGTGAGAAACTCCAGTGTAAAAAAGAATGCGTTCGGAAGTAGTAGTCTTACCTGCGTCGATGTGAGCGATTACTCCGAAATCACGCACCCGATCCATTGGATACACTCGTTTTGACATATATTATTTTTTTAACCGCGGAGAAGAGAGGCGAATGCTCGGTTGGCTTCAGCCATACGATGCATATCCAATTTCTTCTTAATGGCAGTTCCTTCGTTTTTGGAAGCCAAAATTATTTCTTCTGCTAACTTCTCAGCCATCGGCTTACCCTTCTTGGAACGGGCAGCGGCGATTAACCAATGAGTAGCTAAAAAGAACTTACGTTCTGGGCGAATTTCGCGCGGAATCTGATAGTTAGCACCACCGATACGGCGAGAGACCACCTCAGTTAGAGGTTGAGAATTTTCTAAAGCCTTAGCAAAGATATCGGATGGATCCTCTTTGGTGATTTCTTTTACCTTTTCCATAGCACCATAAAACACGCGTTCCGCCGCGGTTTTCTTACCATCTTGCATTAAGTAGTTGATAAAACGACTAATATCTACCCGACTATATTCAAAGTCTGGAGAGTGTTCGCGCTTCTTAAAATATCCTTTTTTACGCATAGATCTGGTTTATTTTTTCTTCGGTACCTTAGCACCATATTTAGAACGTTGCTGTTTACGATTGGCAACTCCAGCGGTATCTAAAACTCCACGAACAATGTGATAACGCACACCCGGTAAGTCCTTTACACGGCCTCCGCGGATAACAACCACAGAGTGTTCCTGCAAATTGTGGCCTTCTCCCGGAATATAGGCGGTAACTTCCATACCATTTGTTAAACGAACACGCGCTACCTTACGGAGAGCGGAGTTTGGTTTCTTAGGAGTAGTGGTAAAAACCTTAGTACAAACACCGCGCTTAAAAGGCGAGGCAGAATTTACTCGAGAATTTTTTAGGTTATTAAAATAAAAACTCAAACCAGGCGCCTTAGATTTGGAGACGAGTGGTTTGCGCTTACCGGCTTTTACTAATTGATTAACTGTTGGCATCTATAAAGACAAAGGAAAGTCTACAAAAAACTCAAATAAGAGTCAAATGGTCTAAATTCCTAAAAACAGCCTTACCACCGAAAAAATGATTGGTGAGATAAAATCTGGCAAAAAGAAAATTAAAAAAGCGACCAAGAAAAAACCATAACCTTCTAGATGCTCCCAGAAAGCCCGAGCCCGACCAGTTAAAATTGCCCTAACTATTCGAGAACCATCTAAAGGCGGAATTGGCACCATATTAAAGATGGCTAAAGCAATATTAATTAATACAATTCCAAACAAAAATTCGGAAAAAATCGGATTAATACCACCAAAAATACGAAATACCGCAGAACAAAGCAGGGCTAAAATTAGGTTAGTAATGGGACCGGCTGCTGCCACAATCGCCATACTCCGAACTGGATTGCGTAAATTTCTTTCGTCTACCGGGACTGGCTTGGCCCAACCAAAAACTGGTGCATTCGCCAAAGAAAGCATTAACGGCACTAAAACTGAACCTATCGGATCAATATGCTTAATTGGATTTAAAGTTAAGCGACCTAAACGTTTAGCAGTTGGATCCCCAAAATATTCAGCTACCGCACCATGCGCCACCTCGTGTAGAACTACAGAAATTATTAAAACTGCTAAATAAAAAATCGTTTCCATTTCTTCAATTGTATAATAACTAAGATATGAATAATAACTGGACTGGAGGGTTAGCTTTAATTATCGCCATCATTGTAGGAGTTGGAACCTTTATGGTTTACGACCGAATGAATGAATTAAAAACGGAGATAGAAATATTAAAAGTGTTGCCAAATCCTAAAGGACAAAATTTAGAAACCGTAGAAAATATCTCAACTAGCACACCAAAAGAAGAACCAGCCTCAATCCCCGACTCTTCTATAACCAAAATCCCGACCGCACTTTTAATACAAATCCCCTCTAACCCATCCTTAAAACCAACTACTACTCTTTCTCTAACTATTCCAGAAATCTCTAAAGATTTAGAAGGAAGTCTTGTCCTGCAATTAAAAATATTTACCGATAAAGCCTCCGGTTATACCGCATTTGACCCTAAAGATGTCTTTTCCATAGTTAATTTAAC
>CAZHWX010000003.1:0-24836 GCA_964536045.1 uncultured Candidatus Saccharibacteria bacterium | reverse complement strand
AAAAAACTGGCCCTAGTCTGTGGCTTAAGACACTAAGTGTCAAGTTAAATTTTATTTTTCTAAACGAGGAAAAAGAGGTGGTATTTTACTTAATACCGCGCCCTCATCCGAAACTGCAAAAGATTTTATTATTTTTTCTCCAGCATTTGGTAGAAAAGGAGAAACTAAATGTCCTACCGCCGCCAAAATCGCCGCAAATTCTCCCATAGCTTCTGCTTTTTCTTCGGCCTCCAAAGACCAAGGCTTAACCAAATTAAGACGCTCATCTCCATAGGAAAGTAAGGCCCAAATAGATTCTAAGGCTTCCCGAAAACGAAATTCCGCGAGAAAGTTTTCTACTAGATCTCTAGTGCGAGTAATTTTACCAATTGCCGCATCTGGAATTTCATTAGGACCCAAAGCTAAAAGTAAGCCATTCGCCAAAGTAGAAACTCGAGCGGCATAATTTCCCAAACCATTGGCTAAATCTGCATTAAATCTTTCCTCAAATTTTTGAATAGTGAAATCTCCATCTTCGTAGGCTGGAATTTCTCGCAATAAGAAAAAGCGGACCGCGTCTGTGCCATATTTTTCTACTAAGTCGTATGGGTTTACTACATTCCCCAAAGATTTAGACATCTTCTGACCCCCAGAAGTTATAAATCCATGAATAAAAACTTGCTTGGACGGCGGAAGACCAGCCGACATAAGCATAGCCTGCCACATTGCAGACTGTTGGCGTAAGTTATCCTTGCCCGCCACCTGAATTGCTTTAGGATTTTCTTTAGTTCCCCAATATTCTTCAAATTCACTAGGTTTACCGTCCGAAGCCTTGGCGAAGGATGGCCAACCGAGAGTGGAAATATAATTTACCAAGGCATCAAACCAAACATACATAACTTGATCCTCATCTCCCGGCACCGGAACACCCCACGGCATTTTGGACTTTAAACGAGAAATACTAAAATCATTCAAACCTCCTGCCACAAAATTTTTTATTTCTCCCAAGCGACTCTTAGGAATTACAAATTCTGGATTTTTTTCATAAAATTCCAATAATGGCTTTTGATATTTAGAAAATTTAAAAAAATAGTTTTCTTCCCGGCGCGCCTCCAACTCTAAATTTGGATGAACCGGACAATGTCCGTCCACTAATTCCGAATCAGTTTTTTCTAACTCACAACCCACACAATATTTTGTCTCATATTCTTTTTTATATATATCTCCCGCTAAATTACAGCGTCGCCAAAATTCCTGTGCCGCTGAAAGGTGTGCCGGATCAGTGGTGCGAATAAAATTAGTATAAGTAAGATTTAAAGATTTTTTTAAGCCATCAAATTTTTTAGCATATTCATCACAATAAGCCTTGGGTTCTAAACCAGAAGCAATGGCTTGGGTGTATATTTTTTGACCATGTTCATCAGTACCCGTATTAAAAACCACCTCCTCTCCCCGACCTCGCCAAAATCTAGCTAGAGCGTCCGCTTGAATAATCTCTAACGCAAAACCGATATGTGGATCAGCGTTTACGTAAGGTAAGGTGGTAGTGATATAGGTTTTTTTATTCATAATTATTCCTTAATGTGCAAAATATTTTTAAAAGAAGTATTAGGAGAAAAAGGACCAATAGCGGCTAAGTTTAGGTTTCTATTTTTGAAAACGCTACGCGCTACACTCCGCACATCTTCCGCGGTCACCTCTCTAATTTTCTTAATTAAAGTTTCTGGATCGGCTAAATCTCGTTCTAATATTTCTTGTTGAGAGTAAAAGAAAGCTAAAGCGTCGGATGTTTCCAAAGACAAAACTAATTGACCAGCAATGTGTTCTTTAGCCTTTTCCAATTCCGACTCCTCTACCAAGTCGGTTTTTAGACGGCCCAATTCTTGAATAATTCTTTGAATAACTTCTTCGGATCTAGTTTGATCAATACCAGCGGCAACCGCCAAAAAACCATGATCCGTAAAAAACTCATTAGTGGAATAAACATAATAAGCAGCGCCTAAATCTTCTCGAACCGCTTGAAACAACCTAGAGCTCATTCCCCCACCCAAAATTCCACTCAACACCATTAAGGCGTACTTGTGCGGATTAAAAATATCAAAAGACCGACATGCCAAAACAATATGAGTTTGATCAGTAGCTTTAAAAACCACTTGCTCTGCCACCTCAGATTGTTCTTCTACTACTGCCAACTTTTCTGATTTTTCACCAGCCGGCATACCGCCAAAAATTTCTTCTGCTTGAACTGCGAGCTTTTCCAAATCAGAACCACCACACAGACATAAAATACTGGACTGTGGAACATAATGATTCTTTCTATAATTTACAAAATCTTCTCGGGTAAGTTTTTTTACTACCTCTTCTGGTCCGGTTACTGGCCAACCCGCTGGCTGATCTCCATACATTAAGCCGGTCAAAATTTCCCAAACTTTTCTCTGGGGTAAATCTTGATACATCTTTATCTCCTGAATTATTACCCCTCGTTCTTTTTCTATTTCTTCTGAATTAAAAAGAGAGTTTAAATAAGTATCCGCTACAATATCTAAAATTTTATCCGCCGATTCGTTACGAGATTTAGCAAAATAAGCAGTGTTTTCTTCACTCGTCCAAGCATTATTCTCTGCACCTAAACCTTCCAACTCACTAGAAATGGCTAGAGCACTCGGTCTTTTGGTTGTGCCCTTAAAACACATATGCTCCAAAAAATGAGAGAGTCCATTTATTTCCTTGGTTTCATATTTAGAACCAGCAGCCACCGTAACAAGTACAGTGGTAGCCAAACTAGAGGGCTGGGAGACTAATAAAATGCGAAAACCGTTTTTTAGAGTTATTTTTTTGGCTCGGGACATATATTGGTTAGTTTAAAACATGGTACCGCAGTAAAGGCTAAAAATAAAACAGCGCGCTATATAGCGCGCCATTATTAACTAAACATGGGAAAACTCACTTCAAATAAACCGCCATTCTGAATTACCGCATCTTCCTCATGTAAAGAGATGTGAGAAAATTTGCTTCTCAATAATCGAATTACCCCTCCATGGGTAACTATTAATGGAAAACCCTGAATGGGGGTGGAGCGAATTCTGGTAATTGCATACCAAACCCGATCCTTAAATTGCTCACTGGACTCTCCCCCAAACCTAGAATAATCAAATTCTGCATTACGATCTTTGGTTTTAAGTTGGGAATCTCCAGATAATTTAACCGCTTCCTCCCAAGAAAGGCCGGCAAGTTTTCCAAATCTCCTTTCTTCTAATTCTTTTATTTCTACCAACCTCATATAGGATAGTTGGGCTTTAATTAAAAATGCAGTTTGTTTAGCCCGTAAAAGAGGTGAATGAAAAACAGTATCTCCTCGAAAATCCACTGGTAGATTTTTATAAACCTGCAGAGCATCAGAAACTCCTTGCTCATTCAGCGGCTCATCTATCTCCCCGTTTATTTTTCCCTCAGCATTTAACTTGGTTTGACCGTGCCGAACCAAATACATTTTGAAATTTATCTCAGCCAAACCAGATTTAGTTAAAGTGCGAGTTAGTTCAGTTTCGTTATTACCCATTGGATACTTCCCTTCTATTAATGATTAAAAAGACCTGAGCAAGAAAATAGCCCGAATGGGCTATTTTGTCAATAAACAATTTATAAAAATTATTTTAGTTTTTGTCCTAAGAAACTATTTAAATCAGAAATTTTTATTCTTTCTTGTTGCATGGTGTCTCTATCTCGCACCGTAACCGAACCATCTTCTAAGCTATCAAAATCCACCGTTAAACAATATGGCGTGCCGATTTCATCTTGAGTACGATAGCGCTTACCAATATTTCCCCGCTCATCCCAAGCTACGGAAAAATCTTTTCGCAAAGACTCATAAATTTCCCGCGCCTTCTTAACTAACTCAGGTTTATTAGAAAGTAACGGAAAAACTGCGGCAACATACGGAGCTAAACGTGGATGCAATTTCAAAACGGTTCTCATCTCTCCAGGCTTTATTTCTTCTTCTTGATAGGCGTCCATTAAGAAAAAGAGGGTGGCACGATCTACTCCACCGGAAGTTTCGATAACCCAAGGGATGTAACGCTCCTTATTTTCTTCATCATAAAAACTTAAATCTTGGCCAGAAAATTTTCCGTGACGACTTAAGTCCCACTCTCCACGATGGTGAATACCCTCCATCTCTTTCCAATCTCCACCCGCATTATATTCAATATCTACTGCCGCCTTAGCATAGTGTGCCAACTGCTCATGATCTTTAAAATGAAGATTTTCTTTCTTCATACCCAAAGATAAATACCAATTCATACGCTCAGATTTCCAATACTCCATCCATCGCATAGATTCTTCGTCGTTTGGTTTTACATAAAACTGAAGTTCCATCTGCTCAAATTCTCGAGAACGGAAAGTTAAACCACCCGGAGTAATTTCGTTACGAAAAGCCTTACCCACCTGCAAAATACCAAAGGGAACTTTAACTCGAGTAGAATCAATTACGTTTTTAAAGTTAACGTGCACTCCCTGAGTAATTTCTCCACGTAAATAAGTTTTTAGTTTCTCTCCTTCAATCACGCCCAAATAAGTTTCCACCATCAAATTAAATTGTTTTGGCTCCGTAATTTCACCTCCGCAATCTGGGCACTTTTGTTCGCTTAACTGATCGGCCCGAAAACGGTGATGACACTTCTTACACTCTACTAATGGATCCGAAAAAGAATCTAAATGACCAGAGGCCTCCCAAACTTTAGGACTCATAATAATAGCCGCATCTAAACCAACGATATTATCGTGTTCCCGCGTCATAAAACGCCAATATTCATTTTTAATATTGCGCTTTAATTCCGCCCCCAACGGACCATAGTCCCAAGTACCGCTGAGACCCCCATATATTTCGGAGCCTGGATAAATAAAACCCCTGCGCTTAGCTAGGTTGCCAATTTTTTCAAATATATCCATAGGAAATTTGAATTTTATGGTACTACCCTTCCCTGATTTTCGCCAATCGTAAGATCATCCGATAATCTCGTAGAAAGACCAACATCTCTAAGTAAGACGTCGGTTCCTGTAAAAGAATCTAAAGCCTCTAAAACTGTTTCCGAAAATAAATTTTGAAAAGTACCCACCATAGAAGCACTGGGTGTAGCACTAACCTGAAAAACCGCCTCCAAAGGAGCTGAGGTGGCTCCCCGACCTGGGGCAATACGAGCCAAATTCCAAACCACCTTATTATTTTCGGAATCAAAGATTGGTTCTGGAGAATCCGAACTTTTTACCTTATTAAGCCACTCCACCCCCGCTGGCAACGAGGCAGAGATAGAAACATTTTTTAACTCATTAGAAAAATTTCGCAAAACCCAATGAATAGTGTATTCAGTTTTTTCTCCCACCTTAGGAGGAAATGGTCCACTATTCACAAATCCAGAATCTGGATCCCGATGTAGTGCCCTAGCATCTAAATAAACTGGTCCATTTAACTTGGTTTCTAAATTAGTAGAAACAGAGGTTTCGTCCGCATCTAAATAGTGAGGTACGGTTGGTGATACAAAACGACCCACTGCCCGCACCGAATAACTACCCGAAACTCGAGTGGGTGCGGCCTGTAACCGAATCGAAACTTTTAGTTCGCCAGACGCATTAGGCTCTAAAAGTCTAAAATCGGAAACCTGAGACGAGTTCCAAATTACTTCGTTACGAACCGAATCAAAGGACCCATTAGTCTGAATAGAACTCCAATCAAACCAGGACCCCACCAACCCTAAGCGAACTACCACATTGGAAAGAGCTACTCCACTTTCATTTTTATAATTAACAGAATAATTAAGAGCGTCTCCAAATCTAGCTACCGAACCTTCACCATTATTTAAATAAAGATTTAAAATCACCGGAGAAGGTGCAGTCTCCGCAACCACAGTTTTTTCAGCAATTACAAATTCCTTTAGACCTAATGGAATGACTACTCTAAACGGAATAGTGAGAGGTTTATTATCCGAACCCTGAAAAATACCTTTTACCGAAATTTTTTTCTCTTCATTAATAGCCAAACCCGAAAAACGCCACTCCCCTAGATAGCCCTCTGTTTCTTTTTCCGTTGGAATAAACGAGGCTGGATATTCCGCGCGTAACAAAAAGGATGGGGATTCGGTTTCTAATTCGTTTTTTATTTTTAAACCAATTGGCAAGGACCCACCACGTAAAACTCTCTCCGGTAGTTCTGGCTCTAAACTCACGAAAGCTCGTTGAATTTTAAATTCGTGCTCTGCTTCTGCGGAAAAAAGATTTTTGCCACGCTTATAAGAAAAATCTACCAATATTTCTCTAATTGAATTTTCTTCTGCAACCGGAAGAATTTTAAAGGTTTGTTTTAGCATGGTGTTGGCCTGCACCAAACCTAAATTACGACTCTCCGAAGAGCGATCAGGAGAATCTATAAATACGAGACCAGCCGGCAAACGTAATTCCAAGTTTCCATCTTCTAAGGGTTGCTCCATTTGATTGAAAACCTCCACCACCACCTCTGTCGGAACTCCCCGACGAACCTCAGAAAGAGCCACAATAGACACCTCTAAACCGCCTGAACTACGCTCAATCGAAGCCAGCCACAAAGAAATAGAAACAACTACTAAGGCGGCCATGGACCAACCTAAGAAACCTCCAATTTTTTGAAATTTAGAAATCCAAAAAGATTCTTCCGGATTTTTTTCGTTAGCAAACCAAGAATTTGGTAAATCTTTTTTTACCCTTTCTACGACTGGAATTTTTTTGTTAACTTTTTCTTCCGACCCATACAAGGTCTTTTCTAATTCTTCTAAGGACATTTAATTATCTATACCTATATATTACACCGAATCTTGTGTTCTGTAGAAATTTCTACGGCATGAGCCGCACAAAAAAAGGAATGATCCGGAAGATAAAAATATTCTGGAGAGTGAGCGCCACATTTAAAACAGGCGGAATGCTCTTGAGAATAGCCAAAAAAATCTAAAAATATTTTAGGAGAAAAAAATTCCAACTCCGTATTACAAATTAATTTCCATAAATCTGAATCTGCAGTGGGAGTAGAAAGAGAATCTAATAATCTAAAAGCGGAACTTATTTTTTCTAAATTGTTAGTGGAAGCACGAAGCAGTGATGGTTTAATAGTTAAAACATCGGTAATAGTCCACGCGGAATTACCCGCCAATCGTAACTCTACAAAATTTCCAACCTCTAAATGTGGAGAAAACTTAGATAAAATTTTATTGGCCCCCACTGCCCTAGCTTTTAAACGGCCCAATTCTTCGGTTAAAAAAATAACCAACTTATTGTTTTCTCCAGAAGCCAAAACTTTTAAAACTAACGCTTCTGTAACAACTTCTTTCATATACTAAGATTCTTTGGTTTTGGGAGTGCGCCAAAAACCTAATCTAAATTTACCACCCAACATCATTCTAGTTTGAGCCTCTAAGGCTGGTAAGGAACTGAAAATTAAGAAGGTAAAAGGAATTAAAGCCCACTGCAAGGCATACCAAACATACTTTAGATGGCGAAAACGAGTTAAGCGCAATTCCGGCTCCAAAAGAATCACACTGAAAAATGCAGAAGTAATAATTCCCAACGAACTTAGATTAGTTAACCAACCAGTTAGGAGGGGTAGATTATAAGAAAACACAGTCGCGTGAAAATCTGGCCCACCCAAAGCATTTGGTAAAAATCCAAAAATAAAAATTATAAAAGAACTGGTAGACCAGGAATGGAAACCTTCCAAGGCGGTCCAAGTCCAAAATATTTTTCTACCCTTAGAAATCTGAGGATTTTTTAAAAACTTGTCTCCTAGATAGCGAATATTTTCTATACCCCAAGCCCAACGTCGTTGTTGTTTATAAAGGTTTTTTAACGCGGAAAAAATATCGTCCCCCGTTACCGAATCCATAGAAACTGGGTAGTAGAGTGGAACCGCTCGCCAATTTCCTTGGTAGTGATTTAAACATTGAAAAAATATTCGAGAATCTTCAGAGACGATATCTCTATCCCAAAAACCAACATCTACTAAAGCTTGAAGGGGAAT
Source organism: uncultured Candidatus Saccharibacteria bacterium (assembly GCA_964536045.1). Lineage (GTDB taxonomy): Bacteria > Patescibacteriota > Minisyncoccia > UBA6257 > GWB1-50-10 > CAZHWX01. Next base: position 16,822 of record CAZHWX010000003.1, on the reverse strand, counting down.
ACTATGGGAAGAAAAAGTTACCAGTTGTTCTGGCCTGCCTTGTTGCATCAATTGCCAAAAACTAGAAGAAAAACCAATTAACCGCGCAAACACTGGCACCTTAAAACTATTATTAGTAAAAAGTGGAATTGGCTGATAACTAGAATTTTGAGGATGAGGCGCGTGTAAAAACTCCCAAGTTAAAACTCCGAAATAATCTGGACTAGGCCTAGTATCAATATCAAAAACCGTAGTTAAAACCTGAGCATAGTTTAACTGCAAAGGATTAACTATTTCTTTTAGGGCCTGCTTAATAGCCCAAGTTTCATTCGATCCCTTACCCGGCGCCTCCCCCTCTAAATCTGCGGGGTGAGAGGTAATTAAAAATTTTCCAAAACAACTTTTAAATTCTTCCTGTATTTCAGAGGCAATATCTGCGTCTTCCGAACCACCTCGAGCTTCAGTAGCTAAAACAATTAAAATTTTTTCTTTAGGAAAATTTATATTGTTCAAAGAATTTAAACTTTCTCTAACCACTTCTATTGGCTCCTTATACATAGGAAGCAAAACTAAGTGATATACATCTTCCCATTTCTTGTCCGATTTTTTTAATTTTTCTAACCAATCAATTTGCATCCGGTTACGCATCAAATTAAAGGAAAACCTAAGATACAAAAACAAATAAAGAGTTTTAAGTAACCAGTGTAAATCGTAAAGCACAATAAATACGGCAACCGCTAAAGGAAAATACCAAGACGCCACAAAAAGAGTGGCTAAGGTTAACCAAGAAAGAGCACCGGGTAATATTTCCCAAAAACGAGGAGGCATATAGTTGAGTCTAGAATTTGTCTCAAATTAGGGCAATTAGAAGAGAATTACAAATTTCAAAATATTAAACCATAAAATTATTGCTAATTTTTTACTTTGCGACTATTTTTCATTTATATGCAGATTTTAGCCATCGAAACCTCTTGCGACGAGACCGCAATCTCGGTTTTGGAGGTCGGCGGAACAATCACCGCGCCCAAGTTCAAAGTTTTAGGAGCAGCCGTGGCTTCACAAATTTCTGTTCATGCGCCCTGGGGTGGAGTGGTTCCTAATTTAGCCAAACGAGAACACTTGGCTAATTTACCGATTATCTTGGAAGAAGCTACTAAAAAAATAAAAAAACTAAATCCGGAATTAATTTGTGTAACCGTGGGACCAGGCTTAGAACCCGCCTTGTGGCCCGGTATCGAATATGCCAAAGAACTAAAAAAATACTTTCCTAAGGCTAAAATGGTAGGCGTTAATCACCTAGAGGGGCATCTATTTAGTTTTTTATTAGCTCCTCAAATAAAAAAAATTAGATTAAACAACTTATTTCCTGCAGCCGCTTTAATAGTAAGCGGAGGACACACCGCACTTATAAAAGTAGAGTCTCTTAAAAAGTGGAAACGAGTTGGAGAAACTAGAGATGACGCCGCAGGCGAAGCTTACGACAAGGTTTCTAAAATGCTCGGCCTCCCCTATCCAGGTGGACCAGAATTAGAAAAACTAGCTAACCAAGGCAATAGTAAGGCTATAAAATTTCCTCGCCCCATGCTTAATGATCCAAACTATGATTTTAGTTTTTCTGGGTTAAAAACCTCTGTTCTCTACCATCTCCGAGATAACCCTGATTTTAAGAAAGAAGATGTGGCCGCCTCTTTTCAAGAAGCTGTAATCGAAACTCTAATTGGTAAAATAGAAAAACTAGCCAAAAAAATTAGTGCTCGTTCTTTATTTTTATCTGGCGGGGTGGCAGTAAATAAAACTCTTCGCCAAGAAATGGAAAAACTAGCCAAAAAGAATAAAACCCCATTACTCGTAGCGGCGACGGAATTTAATACTGACAACGCAGTGATGATAGGAGTAGCTGGATACCTAACCTATTTAAGAGGTAAAAAATACCCATTAAAAGCTAATGGGACATTAAATATTTAAGAGCACTTGAAAATTAGAAGTAATATTGTATACTGTTTCTAGTCGCTCCTTTCGGAGCGAATTTTATTAAACCAACAACAAACAAAAAAATGATGGACCTAAAAGCGTTGGCAGCTGGCGTACAACAAATAGCTGCAGAAAAAAATATCCCCGCCGACAAAGTAATGGCCGCTTTGGAATCTTCTATTGCTGCTGCTTATAAGCGAGAGTATCGCAAGCGATCAGAAATGGTAAAAGCTAAATTAGACCCCAAGTCTGGGGAGGCTAAATTTTGGCAAGTGAAAATGGTGGTAGATCCTAGCCAGGTAAGAATCCCAACCCCGGAAGAACTAGAGGAAGAGGCAACCGAAAAAGATACTCGACCAGAAAGAAACGAAATTCAACCAGAAGGAGAAGATGTTTTACCTCGTTACAATCCGGATCGACACATTTTTATAGAGGAAGCTAGAAAACTTAAATCCGACGTAGAGCCGGGTGAAGAATTAGAATTTCCCCTAGAAAGTCATTCCGATTTCGGACGTATTGCGGCTCAAACCGCCAAACAAGTAATTCTCCAAAACCTTCGCGACGCAGAACGTTCTTCGGTGCGAGAAGAATTTGCCGACAAACAAGGAACTATTGTAAGTGGAATTATTCAACGCTTTGATCGCGGTAACGTATATGTAGAAATCGGCCGAGCTACCGCCGTAATGCTTCATTTTGATACAGTACCAGGTGAACACTATCGCCCAGGAGACCGTATGCGCTTTTTAATTAGTGCAGTACAAGATGATCCGCGTCGTCCGAGTATCTTGTTGTCTCGCCGTCATCCAAACTTTGTAAAGAAACTTTTTGAACTAGAAGTTCCAGAAATTGCAGACGGTACCGTAAAAATTCCAGCTCTCGCAAGAGAAGCTGGGGGCAGAACTAAAATTTCTGTTGCCTCGGATGTACCGGGTGTAGACCCAGTAGGCTCCGCAGTTGGTCAACGCGGAACTCGTGTTATGGCAGTAACCAATGAGTTGGGAAATGAAAAAATCGACATTATTGAATGGTCCGATAACCCAGAGAAATTTATTACCAACGCCCTCTCTCCTGCGCGAGTTCAAGCGGTAGAGGTAACTGGCGAAAAGAGTGCCCGTGCTTTAGTAGCTGAAGATCAATTATCTTTAGCAATTGGTAAGGGTGGCCAAAATGTCCGCTTAGCAGTGCAACTCACCGGCTGGAACATTGATGTACGCTCCGTAGTAAATCCAGACGCAGTACAACAAGATGGTAGCGTAGCTAACGAAGTTTCTACCGTAGAATCGTCCGAAGAATAATCAAATAAAAACTACCCACCCCTAAGGGGCGGAAAATAATTTATTCCAAAAAAATGAAACACAACCTATACCAATCCTTGTCGGCCTTCTCCGATAAAGAGAAAAATGAAGTTCACGTAGTAGTAGATATCCCTAAGGGCTCTTCTAATAAGTATGAGTATGATGAAGAGCACGGTTATTTTAAATTAGACCGCGTACTCTACCACCAAATGTTTTATCCATTTGATTATGGTTTTATTCCACAAACTCACCACGAAGACGGGGACGCAATTGATGTAGTATTACTCACCACCTACCCCACCTTCCCCGGTTGTGTAGTGAGAGCCAGAGTAATTGGGGCTATAGATACCCAAGACGAAAAAGGTGGAGACTTAAAAGTAATTGCAGTACCCGTAGAAGCCATTGATCCTCGCTTCGTTCACTTAAACTCTTGGGAAGATTTAAACGAGCACTATCGCGAAGAATTGTTATTACACTTCAAAGAAATAAAGAAACTAGAGAAGCACAAATACGATAAAGTTATGGTAAAAGGCTTTGTTTCTAAGGAGCAGGCCATAAGTGACATAAATACTGCGATTGAGCGATATCACAAAGACGAAGACTAAAAAACCAACAAAAAACCCACTAAAACTAAGATTTTAGTGGGTTTTTGATTTTAGACTACAAAAAATAGATAATTGCTGTGTGTTAAAAGGTAAGAAAGTATTGGTTTTTGGACTAGGCGTTTTAGGGGGTGGAGTAGGCACCGTAAATTGGTTACTAAAACAGAAAGCCAAAATAACCGTAACCGACAAACGAACCAAAGAAGAATTAGCTACCTCTCTTAGAGGATTGGGAAACTCACGCAAAAAAATAAAATTTGTTTTAGGAAGACACGACAAAAAAGACATAGAGAGAGCTGACCTTATAGTGGCAAACCCTGCCGTCCCCTACAACAATGAGTTTCTAAATTATGCGCGTAGAAAAAAAATCCCAGTAGTTAATGACTTACATATATTTTTAGAAAATTTTCCAAATATAATTACTGCCATTACCGGAACTCGGGGTAAAACAACTACCACTAATTGGTTGGCACACTTTTTAAAAATAAAAGATAAAAAAATTAAAGCCGCTGGCAATTCTTCGGATACTTCCCTACTAAAACTACTTTCGGAAACTAAAGGTAAAACACCAGCGGTAATAGAACTATCTTCTTTTCAATTAGAATTTTTAGAACATCCTAAGCGATCTCCAGACTTAGCCATAATAACCAATCTTTACCGAGATCATTTAAATCGACACAGCACTATGCATAGCTATGCTCTAGCGAAGGCTAATATTTTTAAAAATCAGAATGCTAATCAAAATTTAATTTTGAACGACCGTAATATATTTACTAAAAAATTTTTAAAACTTCGAAATATAAATCAGGTTTGGTATTTTTCCGACAAACCTTTAAACGGGAAAAAGCCCGGCTTATTTTCCAATAAGGGAAAAATATTTTTTAGAGAAAGGAGTGGTAAAAAGATAATAATTTTAAATTCTAGTCAGTGGAAAAAGTTTTCTACAGAGTGGGGCGAGCACAACGCGCAAAACCTATTAGCTTCTATGTTGGGAGCTCACCTATTAGGTCTTCGCTGGGCAGAAATAAAAAAACAAATTTCAACTCTACCCGCGATTCCCTATCGGGAAGAAGTTATTTTCCAAAATAAAAAATTTAAATTAATAAACGATTCCGCGGGCACCTCACCAGACGCTACGGTCGCCGCTCTTAAAAGATTTCCTAACAGAAACACTCTACTGCTAACTGGGGGCACGGATAAACAACTAGATTTTAAAGAACTTGCAGAAACCATCTATCGAACCTTACCACCTCACCGATTATTTTTATTAGAAGGTAGCGCTACTAAAAAATTGATGGCCGCCCTACATAAAAAGAAATACAACGGTAGCAAACCATTTCGTACCTTCTCCGATTTAGAATCTATGCTTGATGCGGCTAAAATCGGCGCGGGAAAAATTAAAAGCTCAGTAGTGGTCTTCTCTCCCGGCTCCGCATCTTTTGAAAAATTTAAAAACGAGTTTGATCGGGGTCAAAAATTTAACAAGTTGGCTAAAAAAATATTTTTGAGTTAATTATTTTTAATAATTGACTAAACTTGGTGTTGGGTTTTATACTCCGGATAGTTTCTTTTCAACCACCAATAACAAAGGAGAAGATATGGAAAAACAGAAATCGCCCGAACTAAACGAGGACGATCAATTAATGACTCGTTTGAGAGAACACACCTCCAGATTTTATGATCTGGTATATTCCTCAAGCCCGACCAAAAAAACAGAAGAAGGAGAAATGGTAATGTCCGCAGAAGAAATCAATGCGGAAACCACCTCACTAATCGGCTTGGCCGGAGAAATACTGGGAATTCCGGAACGAGAACCGCTGGAGGAGTCGGAAATGCTGGCTATTTGTAGCCTGCTGGAAAACGACAAAGTCTCTGATCTGAAGGAGCTTCGAAGAATCTATCGAAGGAATAAAGAAATTGCTACATAAACAAATATCAAAAACCCCGCACAGCGCGGGGTTTATTTTTTACTCTTCAGCTATTCTTAATTTTTTGGCTTTAGACTTAGCCACCTTCGGCATCCTAACCGTAAGAATTCCATTTTTTAGAGAAGCTACTGATTTATCTGGATCCACCTCTCCCGGTAAAAGCACAGTTCGAGAAAAAGTTCCCCAAAAACATTCCTGATAAAAATAATCCTTGTCTTGAATTTCACTAGTTTTTTCTCTACTACCCCGAATCGTTACCGAATCGTTAGAGATATGAACTTCTAAATCTGCATCTTTTACTCCAGCTAAAGCAGCTTGAACTACTAAATCTGCTTTATCTTGAAATACATCTACCATTAACTGGCCCTCTAATGGATCTTCTTTTATTTCTGGCGCAGAAGAAACTGATTTAACAGTTAAGGGTGCGGTTCTCGCCTTAGCTAACTCTACAAAAATATTATCTCCTTCCATATACTTTCATTATAGACGATTTAATAAAAAATTAAATCTTAATTTTAAGACTTTAATTTTTCAAAATCTTGTAAAACAAAAAACGAAGATCCTAAAAGAAACAGGGTTGGGTAAAAAACTCCAAAATCCCCTCCTCCTACATACATTAACCAATTGAAGAAGGTGTGTACCGCCCAAGCCACTAAGAAGCCCCACAAAATAAAGAATAATTTTTTACCAGTTTTTATCCCCTTGGCCCAATAATAACCAATCAACCCAGCGGTTAGAGTATGAAGCAGGGTTGCCCCTATAAACCTCAAAACCAACACCTCCAAGGCTCCCGTGAGCCACTCCCCTTGCCCAACCTGACCCATAACCGAAAGGAGGTTTTCTACAGTCGCAAAACCTAAGCCAGCCGCAATAGCATAGATCATAGCGTCAATTGGCTCATCAAAATTAGGGTTTTTACGTACTGAAAACAGGGCTGCAAAAAACTTAAAAAACTCTTCCACTCCAGCAAACAAAACTAGGGTTAAAAACCCTTTATCTAAAACCGAACTAACTCCTTCATTTACAAAAACTACCGGTAAGGCAATTAAGGCACCCCACAAAAAAGACTTAAAAATAAAACCTTTGGGCTCTGGTCTAGCCTTATCTTCTCGCAAAAACAAGGTTAACCAAATAAAGGCTGGTAATAGAGAACAAAGAAACCCAATGATTAAATTTAAGCTGTCCACTTTCCAATCATAAGCATCTCGCCCTTTTTACGATTTGGTAATTTTTGCCAAATTTCTTCTGTGACAAAAGGTACAAACGGGTGAAGCATGATTAATGATTCTTCCAAAATTTTTTCTAAAGTCCGATATGCGCCAGCTTTTTTAGCAATTGTATTTTTTTCATCTCGTAACTCTTCTTTTAAATCCTCAATAACCTTGTCTGCAAACACGTGCCAAAAATAGTGATAGGCGTCTTCTCCGGCGCTGTGTAATTGAAACTGTTCAATATTCTTAGCAACCTTGGCTTTATTTTTTTTCGCCTGAGCTAAATATTTTTTATGTTTAATAGAAAATATTGGTTTAGCTTTTAAAATTTCTGGAGTGGACTGCATTAATACAAATCGTGCAGCGTTCCAAATTTTAGTAGTAAAATTTCGATAACCTCGTACCTTGTCCTCCGATAATTTCATATCGTTGCCCGGAGCCGCTCCAATTATTAAGGATAGTCGCGTAGCGTCTGCATTGTATTTAGAAATCATTTCTAAAGGATCAATTATATTACCCAAAGACTTAGACATTTTTTGGCCTTTTTCATCACGCACTAAACCATGAAGATAGACCGTAGAAAAAGGTACGTCTCCCAATAAATAACCGGACATTAAAACCATACGTGCTACCCAAAAGAAAAGAATGTCATAGCCGGTCTCCAAAACACTCGTTGGATGAAAAGCTTTTAAGTCTGGGGTAAGTTTTGGCCAACCCAAAGTAGAAAAAGTCCAAAGACCAGAAGAAAACCAGGTATCTAGAGTGTCTGGATCCTGAGTCCAACCCTCACCCTTCGGAGCGTTCACTCCACAATAAGTTTCGGAACCCTTATACCAAACTGGAATCTGATGACCAAACCAAATCTGCCGACTAATACACCAGTCTCGCAAATTATCTACCCAATGAAAATATATTTTTTCAAAACGTTTTGGCAAAATTTTTATCTGACCAGATTTTACCGACTGACGCATTAGTTCCTTTAAAGAAGTTTCGCTTTTAGATTTAATGCCTTTAATTTTGGAATTAGGAATTAGGAATTTTTTATTTACATCCACAAACCACTGTGCCAAGATTTGAGGCTCAATCGTTCCCCCACCCCGACTGGAAACTGCTACTCGGTGTACATATTTTTCTTCTATTTTTTCCAACAATCCCTTACCCGCTAATTTTTCCGCAATTTTTGCTCGCGCTTCGCGAATAGAAACTCCAGCAAATTCACCCGCAATCGGCAAAAGTTTACCGCGTAAATCAATAATCGGTTCCTTTTCTAATTTGTGACGTTCGGCAATTTCAAAATCGGTAGCATCGTGCCACGGCGTAATTGTCATCGCTCCAGTCCCGAATTCCATATCCATTACGGAATCTTTTATTAAAGTGGCAATAGTTGGTCCATTAATCCACTCCAATTCAAACCTTTCTCCGTGTTTAAATTTCTCGTAACGCTTATCTTTCGGGTGCACCACCACATATTTATCGCCAAACTTAGTTTCCGGTCTTGCGGTCGCAATAGTAAACGGTCCGTACTTTAAATAATAAAGTGGAACTGTTTCTTCTTTCCATTCTAATTCGTCATCCGAAACTGTGGTTTGTAATTTAGGATCCCAGTTTACAATTCTCTCCCCTCTATATATAAGGCCGTCGTCATACATCTTTTTGAAGGCAGTGCGAACCGCAAAATTTCTTTGTTCGTCTAATGTGTAAGCTTCTCGACTCCAATCAATAGACGCACCCATGCGACGCACCTGATTAATAATGGTGTCGTGACTTTCCAAAGCAAATTGATTTACTCTTTCTAGAAATTTTTCCCGACCAAGTTGATGACGGCTCACCCCTTCCTTTTTATATATTTCTTTTTCTACTTTTTCTTGAGTGGCAATCGCAGCATGGTCCGTACCTGGCAACCATAAAGTTTTTCGTCCACGCATTCTAAAATAGCGAACCAAAATATCTTCTATTGCTAACATAGCGGCGTGACCCATATGCAAAGTACCCGTCACATTAGGTGGTGGTAAGACCATAGAAAATGGTTTGGCATTTTTAGCGCAAACTTTTTTCTTTACACAAGTATCGGGATTAAAAAAACCGGACTTCTCCCAAAGTTCGTAGATCCGATTCTCTACTTCTAAGGGGTCATATCTAGAATCAAGCATTTCCTGAATCTTAAGTTAAAAATAAATAAACTTCAAAGATTATCGTAGTAATGAAAGATTGGCTTATCTCCTCCTACTTCTATAGTTAGAGCATCCAACCTAAAACCATTTTTATTTATAAGCTCTGGATGAAAACTAACATACTTCAAAGCGCCTCGTTTAAATTTGGAAAGTTTGGCATTAGTTAGTTGATCTTCGGGGGTTAGCCACTCCCCTGTTTTTTCTAATGGCGCGGAGCGCATGGTTTTAACCTCCACCAAAACCAAAGTTTTATTTTTATCTATAGCGATAATATCCAATTCATCACCAAGCACTCGCACATTGCGTTCTATAACTTTCCACCCAAGTTTTTTAAAATATTCGACAGCTAAGTTTTCACCGAGAGCTCCCAATTCAGACTTTTTAGTCATGGTTATTTCTTAAATTAATTCTACAACCTTAGAAACCTTAATTTTCAAAATATTCGCATATGTGAACGTTTTGAAAACTATTGACAGTATAGATTTTATAATTTATAGTATATTTACTACCCTACTACAGGTTTGGGTAAGTAAATTAACAATTTCATAAATAATTTTAAGAAAGGAGCGATTTGTCATGACACAAAAAATTCGTGTCGCAGACGAAGACCTCGCAAAATTGTTTCGTCGAGAGCAAGAGCTCAATAGACGAATATTGGAAGGGACCTTAGATATTGATTTAGTTCTTTCCGATCTACAGAAATTAATTGAGGGAAAATCCTTCAGTCCAAAAATTCTTAAACTATTTATTATTTCTTCTCTCTCCCTCTCTGATTGTATTGCCTTAGGTAAATACGATTGGGTGAATGATCATATTAACGAGAAGAACTTTCCCACTAAAACGAAGAGGGATTACGAAGTGGAATATAGAATATTCCACTTAAACAAATATATCTCTTCTGAGTCTGCAATAGCAGAAATGGAAAAAGAGGGATTTAAACCAGGAAACATTCTGGAGCTTCTGAAATTTGGCGACAACCAACCAGAACTTCAGAGGCAATTTCCAATAGTGGCACTTGGTTCTGTTTGGCGTAATGCCAATGATGGTCGCATCGTGCCGGTTTTGGACTACGTTGGCGGCAAGCGTAAGCTGGACTTGTACCGGTTTGGGCATGATTGGCTTGACCGCTATCGCTTCCTCGGCGTTCGCAATATTTCTTAGATTTATTTATTTTGAAAACCGGTCAGATTGACCGGTTTTTTTGTTATAGAAAAATGTTTCTACAGAAACATTTTTTGTAGCTAAAAATGAAAAGTGTAGATTTCATCGCATTATCCGCTTGTCTCCAAAATAAAGTGTTTCGCATTGTTTTGCAGTCCTTGTCAATGAAAACTAGGTTTTATCGCATTATCCGCTTGTCTAAAACTGAAGCAGGTTTTTCGGCTTTTTCGGGTTTATTCAGTTTATCGGGTTTTCCGACTTATTCCGATTTATTAATATCTTTAACCTAGAAATCCTAAACCACTGAATTAATTCTAGTTTCTAGAACCAACCCCTAAAAATTGCCGATCCTGAGTCTTCATAACCATCACAAACACCCACCAGTCACCAACTACACTTTGAGTGTTTTTAATTTGAATCGAATGATATTTAAAAATCTCTATATACAGAAGTAACCTAAATTATTTTTTCCTCTTTTAACTTCGCCTCTAACGAACTATTATTAATAAACATAAATATGGCACGTAGAAAAAAAGAATTAGAAGAAGATTTGGAAGAAGAGGAAACTCCGCGGGCTCGTCGAAAATACAAAAAAGAAACCCAACTACACCCAGACACTAGGAAGTGGTTATTTGTAGTTGGATTTTTAGCGCTCGCATTAATTTTATTATTAGCGGGCTTTCATCAAGCCGGACCAGCAGGGGAGTCATTTTATAAAATAACCAAAACTCTTTTTGGTTGGGGTTATTATTTACTACCAATTGTTTCGGTACTTCTCGGACTTTCGTTTTTATCACCGGATCAAAAAAAGTTTTTTGGTTTGCCGGCGGTTGGTGGGGGAGTCTTTATTTTGTCCGGACTCGGACTCATGCAAATTATTAGTGCGGAGAGCGGGGGCATAATTGGTAAACTTATTGGTTCGTTAGAAATTCCATTTGGAACCGCCGCGGCCGTAATAATTTTATTAGCCGCACTTGCTGGTTCGGTTTTAATAATTTTAAATCGACCACTACATATATTTAATTGGAAGAAAAATAAATCAGACGAAGAGGAGGAGGAGGACGAAGAGGAATTAAATATTCAGTTGCCGATGGAATTGCCAAAAGAAGATAAAAAGAAAAAACCGGAACAAGAAGAAGAGAAGGAGGAAAAAGAATTAAATGTAAAAGATATGGATTTAAGTTTGCCAGCAGGTGGTGCACTTTTATCTAGACCAATAAAAAATTATATTGCTCCGCCATTAGACTTATTAGTTTCGACCGTAGAAAAACCAACCATTGGTGACTTGCGTGGTAACGCAAATATTATTAAGCGCACTTTAGAATCTTTCGGTATTGCAGTAGAGATGGGGGAGATCAATGTGGGCCCAACCGTAACTCGTTACACATTAAAACCGGCAGAAGGTATGAAATTATCGCGCATAACTTCTCTAGGCCAAGATTTAGCTCTAGCTTTAGCCGCTCACCCAATTCGTATTGAAGCACCGATTCCTGGAAAATCTTTAGTTGGTATTGAAGTGCCAAATAAATCCGCGGCCATCGTAAGATTGGGCAGTATGTTGTTGTATCCAGATTTTGCGAAAGCTGATCCCTTAACTTTTGCCCTAGGTAGAAACGTGCAGGGCGAACCAGTCTTCGTAAATATTGCGAAGATGCCTCACATGTTAATTGCGGGTGCTACCGGTTCCGGAAAATCTATTACCATTCAAACCTTGATTTTGTCTCTTCTATATAAGAACTCTCCAGATCAGTTGAAATTTATTATGGTGGACCCAAAGAGAGTGGAGCTTTCTATATATAATGGTTTGCCACACTTGATTGCGCCGGTTGTTACAGAAAACAAAAAAGCAATTGGTGCTTTGCGTTGGGTAATCCAAGAAATGGATCGGCGTTATGTTCTACTTCAAGAAGCGGGATCTCGAGACATCAAGAGTTACAACAAGAGTAATAAAGACCAGCTTCCTTTTATAGTGGTGGTAATAGACGAAATGGCCGACTTAATGACCACCTTCGGCCGAGAAGTGGAGGGTTCGATTGTGCGCTTAGCCCAGATGGCTCGTGCCACCGGCATTCATTTAATACTTTCTACCCAGCGGCCATCAGTAGAAGTTATTACTGGTTTGATTAAAGCCAACATCACTGGTCGCATTGCTTTGCAGGTGGCCAGCCAAATCGATTCTCGAACCATATTAGACGGAGCGGGTGCGGAAAAACTTTTGGGTTCGGGCGACTGCTTACTACAATCCGCCGAGCTTTCTAAGCCACTTCGAGTTCAGGGTAGTTATGTAACGGAAGATGAATTAAAGAAGGTTATCAAATTCATTAAAGAAAATAACGAACTACCAGAAGTTAACCCAGAAATATTAGCGGGTGGAGATCCGGAAGCAGCGGGTGGAGGATTACCACTATTTGATCAGATGGGTGGAGACTCAGACGACGATGAACTCTTGCCGGAAGCCATAGAAGAAATCCGGAGAGCTGGTAAGGCTTCAGCGTCTTTATTACAACGACGTCTAAAGGTAGGTTACGCTCGAGCGGCTCGCCTCATTGATATAATGGAGGAAAAAGGTATAGTCGGTCCGGGGGACGGTGCAAAACCAAGAGAAATCTTAGTAGATAACGACCCCATAAATTAGCTATTCTTTAGATAATGGAACAAAACACTAGAAATTTCGGAGAGTTTTTTACAGAAGCCCTTCGGATAAAGGGTTATTCACTAGAAAAACTAGCCAACCTATCTGGAGTTTCTGAAAGATTTTTAAAAATCTTAGCTGAAGGTAATTATAAAAAACTTCCTTCTGCGCCCTACATGCGAGGATATTTATTAAAAATTGCCGAAGTTCTAGAAATAGATGGAATTTCCTTGTGGCAAGAATATGAACAAGCTATTGAACCTCGACGATCTGGAGAAAATGATACCTTACCAAAAAATAGATTTAGAACCTGGCAAATTCATCGAGGAACAATTTTTGCTGGATTGGGATTGATTGTGGTGTTGGGAATTTTATTTTGGCAATTACCCTGGTTCAAAAGTCCATCCTTAAATGTTTTAGGAGAAGATGGAGAAGTGGTAGCAACTTCCACCTGGACTATGCGAGGTTTTGCAGATAAAGAACAGGCGGTTAGTATAAATGGAGAGTTAGCTCAAATCAGAAACGACGGAAGTTTTGAAAAAGAGTTAAATCTCCAATCCGGATTTAATACTTTCACTGTTTTGGGGACCTACCCACTAGGTAGAGAGGAGAGGGTGATTAGACAAATTTTTTATAATGCATCAAGCACAGATAATTCCTCCAGCACCGAAAACGAGAAAGAACCAATAGAAGAACAATTACAATAAAAAATAAAAAACTTATATGGCAAAAAAAGAAATAGCAAAAGAGAAAGATAATAAAAATAAAGAATTAGAAGCCTTAATGGAAAATCTCCAATCTCGCTTTGGAGAAGGAGCAGTTATGAAATTGGGAGAAGCCCATAAGGTGAACGTAGAATCGGTTCCGTCTGGTTCTTTTTCTTTAGACTTAGCTTTAGGTGGTGGATTACCAAAGGGAAGAATAATTGAAATTTATGGTCCAGAGTCTTCGGGTAAGACTACCTTGGCCCTACACGCCGTAGCAGAAATTCAAAAGACTGGGGGTAAAGCAGCCTTTATTGATGCAGAACACGCCCTAGACCCAGAATATGCGGCTAGAATCGGGGTTAAGACCAAGGAGCTTATAATTTCCCAGCCAGACAATGGAGAAGAGGCTCTTAATATCATGGAGAGTTTGGTGCGTTCTAATATCATAAACGTAATCGTGGTGGACTCGGTGGCCGCCCTAACTCCTAAGGCAGAAATTGAAGGAGAAATGGGTGCTAGTCACATGGGCTTACAAGCTAGATTAATGAGCCAAGCCCTTCGTAAGATAACTGCGCTTTGTGCTAAATCTGGAACCATTGTGATCTTTATTAACCAGATTCGTTCTAAAATTGGTATTGTTTATGGTAACCCAGAAACAACTCCGGGTGGCTTAGCTTTAAAATTTTACGCTTCCGTTAGAATCGACATTCGACGCACTGCTCAAATTAAAAAAGGTGAAGAAATTGTGGGTAACCGCATTAAAGCTAAAGTAGTAAAAAACAAAGTAGCTCCACCTTTTAAAATTGCCGAATTCGACATTATGTATGGTGAAGGAATTTCTTATGAAGGTGACTTGATGAATGCCGCTATAAAATATGGAGTGATAACTAAAAATGGTGCGAGCCTTTCTATGGCGGGAGAAAAACTTGGTGTAGGCTTTGATAATGTAAAAGAGAAATTAAAAGGAGATAAAAAACTTTTAGCAGATATCCGAAAGCAAACCGCAGAAATTGCTAAAACTAAAGGAATAGAAGGGGAAACAGAATAATATAGAAAAGAAAAACTCCGAATCAATCTGATTCGGAGTTTTTTTATTCACTACATTTCTGATATGCATAGCGACCATTAGGGGCGGTGCCGTTCATTTCTCTTATTAAGGCAAATAAAGTCTTTACTACCAAAATAAAAGCTTGTTTAACCAATGTGGATCGCGAGGAACTTTCAATCTCCTGCAAAATATTTTTTTGCTTCTCGCAAATTAATTCATCTCGATCTCTAGCGTCTCGGATTTTTTTAACATTCCCGGCAAAATTCCGTCTGACCTTATTGGTGAAACGGAGTCTTTTTAATTGACTGGGAGATAAATCCTCTAGGTTCCTATTGGGACCCATTTGATACCAAGAAAATATTGGTGAATTCATATAAACCTCCTTTTAATGTTCTTACCTAAGAATACCAAAAACTAGCTATTTAGGCGTAAGAAATTTTCTAAAAGCTTAGCTACTAAAATTGGCCCAGTACCTCCAGGGGTGGGGGTGTATTTAATTTTTTTATTCTCAAATTCTATATTTATTTTTTTAGGAATATAAAAATCTCCACTCATCTTTCCATTTTTGTTTTGGTAACCAAAATCAATCACCAAAGCTCCACGTTTTAATATGTTGGATTTTATAAGTCCCGCCCTACCCACACCTGAAATAATTAGGTCGGTATTCTTTAAAACCTTCAAATCGTTACCCTTATCTAAAAGATAAAGCTTTTTACATTTACCAACCAAATAGGAAGCTATCGGGCGACCCACCAAAAAACCCAAACCTACCACCGCTACCGAAGATTTTTTTAGATCTAATTTTTGATTTTTAATAATCTCCAATAACACACCGACGGCTGGAGGATTTATTTTAGAAAAACCACTAAGCCAAATCTCCTTAGCACTATCTGACAAAACATCCACATCTTTTTTGATATTTATACTGTTTAAAATATTTTGCCTATTAAGCTTTGATGGAAGGGGGAGCTGAATTACAATTCCACCACATAAAACATCGTTATTTTCTTTTTCTATTAAGGAAATTAATTTTTTAGAGGGAGTAGGGGTGGGTAGAGAAATAATTTTTGTCTTAATTCCAACCCGCTTAGCTAAATTAATTTTTTGTTTAATAAAACTTAAAGATGCTGAATCTCTACCCAATATAAATATAGTTAGGCGGCGAGAAACCGATTTATTAATTTTAGAAATTAAACTATCCGCTACAAACCTACCATTTATCACCATCTAACAAATTAAGAAAAAATATAAACTAGATTAGTAAAAACCATGGAAACTATCACTATAACCACTAAAACTGCAAACCATTTTTGTTTGGTATTCATATACTTTAATTAAAACAAACCAGAGGGTGGGGGAGTTGGCTCTTTAAAATCCGAGAAGTCTAACTTGGTCATTTCCGAACTAAACTTACTAGGAATCCAGAGATGTTTTTTGGTTAACATCATATCGTAAATTTCTTTAGTTACTTTTACATCTTGTAAACAATAAGCCTTTAACTTTTCTATTTCCCCGTTTTTATAATATTCAATTGCATCTAATCCGTGGCCAGATTTACCCACCCCTAAATTAGCTTCCGCTAAAACTCCTAAACCAATTCTACGACTCAAACGATTTTGAATTTCTTCTAAAATATCAATGTGTGGAATAGCATTAATTTTAAAATCATAATATTTTTCCAAAACTGGAATATCAAAATTCTTACTGTAAAAACCAATTATTAAATAGGCATTTTGAAACCACTCCCCAAGCTCTTTTAATTCATACTCATCAAAACACCGGTACTCGTTGCGGTTATAGGAATAAACACCCACTACCGACACATTTAATAAATCCATCCGATCCTTACCGCCAACATCCTGAAAAGTGTTTTTAGTTTCTATATCAAATACCAATTTATCACGCATAGAAGTAAAGCTTAATGCGGGATGGAGGGGGTGTCAAAAAAAACAAGATGCGGAGGGATTTGGCTCCGACTCAAAACCTCGTAAGTCACACCACGCCTGCTGGCTTTGGTACTTCCTCACTCACGTTCGGTCGCCGCAAACATATGAATATTTCGGCGTTCAAATCCCTCACCACGCAAAAACGGAACCTTTTCGGTTCCGTGGGGATTT
>CAZHWX010000002.1:31286-35647 GCA_964536045.1 uncultured Candidatus Saccharibacteria bacterium | reverse complement strand
GGCACGAACACCTCGACTAATAACGGTGCTAATAGTTAGCCAAGCCGTATTTTTAGCTACGGTTTGGGTGAGAGTTTTATTCTCTAAAAAGAAGCTTTTTAGCTTGTCTACCATTCTGTAATATCCTAAGGCTTTTTTGAGCCCCTGGCTACTTTTTTACTCAATGTTAAAATGGGAAATATGGAGAATCAAAATATGGAAAAAAAGAGAGACTGGTTGATGCCGGCCAGTATTTTAATTTCAGCGTTAATGA
The DNA here is from genome assembly GCA_964536045.1 of uncultured Candidatus Saccharibacteria bacterium. Taxonomy (GTDB): domain Bacteria; phylum Patescibacteriota; class Minisyncoccia; order UBA6257; family GWB1-50-10; genus CAZHWX01. Next base: position 35,394 of record CAZHWX010000002.1, on the reverse strand, counting down.
TTTCAGTAGCCTTAATTTATAATGTAGGTCAAAAATCGGATTCTAATCCATCGGAAGAAGAATTATTAAATGGTGCTCAACCGATTGGTTTGTCTGCTTTACGGGAACCCTCCGATAAGGATCATTGGCGTGGCCCTAAAGACGCCAAGATAGTTTTAGTGGAGTATTCTGACACGGAGTGTCCATTTTGTAAGCGTTTTCATGAGACTTTAAAAAAGGCCTCGGAAGCTTATCCGAACGACTTTGCGTGGGTCTATCGCAATTATCCAATAGTTCAACTTCACTCTAAGGCGCCCAAAGAAGCGGAAGCTATGGAGTGTGCGGCCGAGTTGGGAGGAAATGATGGTTTTTGGAAATATATGGATCGTTTAATGGAAGTAACTCCTGCCAATAACGGTTTAGATACTTTAGAACTTCCAAAAATTGCTACTTTTGTTGGTTTAGATGAAACCAAATTCAAAGATTGTTTGGCGAGTGGTAAGTATGCAGACAAGGTAAAAAAAGAGGTAGAAGAAGCTCAGAAAATTGGAGCTCAGGGAACTCCATATTCGATAATGATTGTAGGAGATCAAAAATATGAAGTTGGTGGTTGGTTACCATTTGACGAAACTGATCCAAATTGGAAAACCGGTATGCCAATTTTTAAGAACTTTATAGAAGAAGTTTTAAGCAGATAAAAAATAAAAATAATTATGTGGTTTGCTGATCGCTTACAATTGATTTTGGGTATTTGGCTTTTGGTGTCTCCGTGGATGCTTGGTTTTTCGGAGATAAATTTGGCTAAGTGGAGTTGTGTGTTGGTTGGTTTAGGAATCTTGTTTGCGGTTTGGTGGAATGTGTTAGAAAGAAAAAATTAATTTTATGTACGATTTAATAATTATTGGTGGAGGTCCGGCGGGAGTAGCGGCGGGGGTATATGCAGCCCGCAAAAAAATAAATTCCGCGATTGTGGCGGATTCTTTTGGTGGACAATCCACGGTTTCCGCGGATATTCAAAATTGGATTGGTGTTCCATCGGTCTCTGGATTTGATTTTGCTCAAGGCTTAGAAAAGCATTTAAGGGTTCAAGAGGGAATCGAAATAATTTCTCCGGAGGCAGTAGTTAAGTTGGAATCCGTGGGGGAGGATTTAAAAGTTATTTTACGAGACGGAAAAGAATTAATGACTCGTACGGTGTTTTTAGCCACTGGGGCTAAACGACGTAAATTAGGAATTCCGGGAGAACAAGAATTTGATGGAAAGGGAGTAGCCTATTGTTCTATTTGTGACGCGCCCATGTTTCAGGGTCAGTCGGTAGCGGTAGTAGGTGGTGGTAATGCTGGCTTAGAGGCGGTTTTAGATTTGGTTCCGTATGCTTCGGAAATATATTTATTGCATCGTCATTCCGAATTAAAAGGAGATAAGATTACTCAGGAAAAAATTAAAGATATAAAAAATTTAAAAATAATTTTATCTGCTGAGCCAACTAAAATTTTAGGAGATAAATTAGTAAACACTTTGGTTTATAAAGATTTGATGGATGGCACAGAAAAAGAATTAAAAGTTCACGGAGTGTTTGTGGAAGTTGGTCATTTACCTGCTAATGAATTAGTAAAAGATTTAGTGGTCCTTAATGAGCATGGTCAAATTAAAGTTGATCCGTGGACTCAAAAAACTAGCCATGCGCGTATTTGGGCAGCAGGGGACGTGACGGATGGCAGATACCAACAAAACAATATTTCTATGGGGGATGCGGTAAAGGCAGTGTTGAATATTCAGGAGTTTTTAAGGGGGAAATAATAACTTGTATTTGGTATAATAATTTAACTATGAGTAAAACTAATAAAACACTTATTGCTGCCGTAGTTGTACTTGCAGCAGTAATTATCGGTTTGGTGGTTTGGAAGGTGTGGCCAAGTAAGTCCTACTATGGAGTTTATCTCCGTACTGGGGATTTATACTTTGGTGAATTAGTTCGTTTCCCAAGTTTTGGTTTGAAGCAGGTTTATCTTTTACAGGTCAATCAACAGAATCAGCAGAATCCAATTAGCTTACAGCGCTTTAATAAGGTTTTCTGGGGTCCAGAAGATTTCTTAAAGATTAATAAGGATGAAGTAGTTTGGACTGCCAAACTTTCGGATGAAAGTGAGTTAGTAAAAGTATTTATTGAAAATCCAGATCTTCAGGCAACTCAGCAACAACCAGCAACTTCTGGAGAGACGGGTACTTCGCCAGCTACTTCCAACCCAAATTCCGGAGCTAGCCAACCAAAAGAAAAGAATTAGTTTTATTAAAAAAATTCTCCGCCTGAAAGCGGAGAATTTTTTTGTTATGATTAATATTAATGAATGCGAGCTTATTTAGTCGGCGAGGCCAAGCCACGCTTTCTTTTATAATTTTAATTGGCGGAGTAATTCTGCAGGTGGCAATTGCGGGTTCGGTGGTTGGTTATTTTTCCACCTCCTCTAGATTTAGTGAACGACTATCTACTAGGGCAATGGCCGCGGCTACCGCTGGCTTGCGGGATGGCCAGGTTAGAATTTCTAGAGATTTAGATTATGCAATCTCTCCAACTTCTTATTCTTTTGCGGTGGGCACGGATACGGTGGAGGTGTCGATTAGTCGCGTCGCCGACGATGCAAATGGAGTGTATATTTATACAGTAAGTTCGGTTGGCACCGCCTTAGCTCGTAAAAAGCGTTTGGTGGGTACTATTTTTGCTAATCAAAGTAATGGACTCTTAGAATTAAAGTCGGTGGAAGAGGAGACCATAAATTAATGACCAATAATCCAAAAAATAAAAAACCAATTGCAGAATATTTTTCTAATTTACTGCAAAAGCTTTCTACTGAGCCCACAATTGGAGGTTTGGTTTTTGGAGACGCGGTAATTCAATATATTAGTTTGGGGCCAGTTCCTAAGGCGGCTTCCGTTAGATTGCCACCGGGAGTAATCAGAGAGGGACGCATAATCGATAAAGAAAAGTTATTGATATCCCTTAAATCGTTAAGAGGTTTAATAGATTCAGAAAAGAAATCACGTACTTTGTCGGTGGTGTTGTCTTTGCCTACGGCTCCGGTTTATACCCAGAGTTTTCAAATTCCTAATGTAGGGTCAGAAAAAATTTCAGAATCGGCGATTTTAAATTTAAAAATGCTTTCGCCAATTCCCGAAGATTCGGCATATTTAACGTTTCAACTTTTAGGGGAAAATACAGATCATTATGAAATGTTGGGAGCGGTGGCGGAAAAGCACGATGTTGATAGTTTTAAAGAAGTTTTAGAGCAAGCTGGTTTTACCGCCATTGTTTCGGAATTTACTAGTCTTTCTTTGGCTAGAGCGGTAGCTACTAACTTGGGAGCTAAGGATCAGTCGTCGGTTATTTTATATGTATCGAGTGACGGTCTTCAGTTGTTGATTGTGCGGGGTGGGGGACTTTATTTCACTTATTTCCGTTCGTGGCTCTCTATTCAAGGAGAGGCTCGGCAGATTTCTAAGGAGGTCTTTGAAAATGCGGTAAATCAGGAAATGCAAAAAGTTTTGAATTTTGCCTTAAGTAGGTTTAGAGAAAATATTACTCAAATATTTCTTTTGGCGCCGGGTATGGAAACCCAAATTGATCAATTTTTAGAAACTAGATTCGGTCTAAAAGTGGAGAGTTTGGTTTTGCCGGGTTGGTCTCTGACTCCTCATTGGTATGCAGCCTTAGGGGCAGCTATGCGGGGTAAAATGGATCGTAGTGAAGATACCTTTTTATCTCTTTCTAAGCACACAGCAATTGAATTGTTTAAACACGAACAAGCCCTTAATTTTATTGTGTTGTGGCGAAATATTTTAGGTGGGGTTCTAGCAATATTTGTTATTTTGTATGGTGGTACAGCTTATTTTTTAAATCAGGAGGTACAAACTCTAAGTTCCAACTTGGCTATTTTTCGGATAACTTCGCAGGAAAAAGATTTACAAGAATTAAAAAATAAAGCTAACGTATTTAATCAGTTAGTTGGAACTTTGAAAGAGGCCCGGGGAGCAACTGGTGGACAGTGGAGTGTGTTCGTAAAAAGAATTGGAGAATTAGCTACGGCTGGGGGGGTTCGTTCTATTCGAGTTGAGGCGTCATCGTTTAGTGGAC
>CAZHWX010000002.1:30462-31276 GCA_964536045.1 uncultured Candidatus Saccharibacteria bacterium | reverse complement strand
TTAAAAATGTATTAAGCGCCGCTCCGGATATTAAGGAGGTAAATTTGAATATTACCAAGATCAGTCAGTTAAATGAGGGAACTTTTAATTTTGAAATAAGTTTCCGTTATTTACCAAATTAATTTACACCTAATAGTCTGGTAATTTCTTGATAAACTTTTTCTAAGCTCTTCTGATCTGAAGAGTTTATTTTTTGTAAGACAAAATCCCCAGCTTTTTTATGCGTGTTGTTTTCGCCACGTATACCAATGCGTAAGCGCCAAAAGTTTTCTGTACTTAGGTGTTTGATAGAGGAGTCCACTCCATGATGACCCGCTGAAGAGGAGCCAAGAGCAATTTTGAATTCGCCAATACTTAAATCACTATCATCGTGAATTAAAAGTAGTTCGGAAGGTTCTAGGTTCAAATATTTTAAAAGTTTTTTTAGGGGAGCGCCGGATTCGTTCATATAACAATCTAAAAAAGCCAAAGTGATTTCTTGGTTTTTAGTTAGAAAAAAGTTTTTAAGAATTGGTTTTTTAAACTTTTGATTAGTTTGAGAAGCCAGAAAAAGAACTGCCTCTTTTCCGGCGTTGTGATAGGTGGCGGTGTATTTTTCACCCTTATTTCCTAGGCCAACTACTAACTTTATGTTTGAGGGATTGAACTCCATATTGCGCTTGCTTATAATTGTGGCACACTTCCCACTATGCGCAACGGATTAGTATCTATTTGGGAGACGGTTCGCACTGTAGTACTTTCAGTGGCGGCGGTTTTATTGGTTCGCACTTTTATTGCTCAGCCATTTTTGGTTAGTGGAGCTAGTATGAGTCCA
>CAZHWX010000002.1:23158-30452 GCA_964536045.1 uncultured Candidatus Saccharibacteria bacterium | reverse complement strand
AGCTTTCTTACCGAGCTCGTTCTCCAGAGCGGGGAGAGGTGGTGGTATTTCGTTATCCTGGAGATCATCGCTTTCATTACATTAAGCGAATTATTGGTTTGCCGGGAGAAAGAGTTATTTCTCGGGGTGGCGAGCTTTCTGTGTTAGACTCGGAAGGTAAAAAAGTTTTAACCGAAAAATATTTAAGTGAACAAACTTTAAAAGATACCGGAGAGTTCGAGGTGTCTTTAAATGAAGATCAATATTTTGTAATGGGGGATAATCGAGGCTTTAGTTATGATTCGCGTTCTTGGGGCCCATTAACTTCCGAAGAAATTACTGGATTGGTTCGTTTCCGTTTGTGGCCACTTCAAACTGCGGAAGTTTTTGCAGCTCCTCAATATTAATAATTAAAAATAATGTCATCTAAAACACCCAAAGAAAGAGAATACATCCGAGTCGCAGGTACCCGTGATCTTTTACCCCAACACGAAGAGTTTTGGAAATTAATTGCTCAGGTCCGTCAGTCGGTGGCCGATTTGCATGATTTTCATTTTCTACAAACTGGTAGTTTGGAAATGGAGAGTTATGTAACCACCGCTTTAGGTCCTAATAAAGAACCATATGCTTTAAAACCGAGAACCGGAAAAAATGTAGCTTTAGTTCCAGCGGGAGATATTTCCGTAGTTCGAGCCTATTTAGATGAACACTTGGGTCACTTTGCCATGCCCCTAAAAACCCATCGAGCAAATATTATTTTTCAGGGTAGTGGTTTAAAAGAAGATCCACTTCGTCAAAGTTATGAAATTGGTTTTGATATTTTGGGAGACAATGATCCGGTTTATGATGTGCAGGTAATTTTAGCCACGGTAGATTTTTTCCGACATTTAAAATTGCCAGCAACTTTAGCGGTTTCTACGGTAGGTTCTAAAACTTGTCAGGCGGCCTATCGAGAAAAACTCCGTTCCTATGAAGCGGCTCGTCGAGCAGGTAAGGAGGCGGGAGAGGTGCCAACTATTTTGGATTGTTTGTCTCATAATTGTAATCAAAATTTTCGAGCCATCTTGGAGTTGTTGGAGGATAACGGAGTAACTTATGAATTAGATTTATCGATTGCTCCACCTCGAGCCTATTTTGGTCGGACAGTTTTCGAATTTCGTGGAGCGGGTGGGCAGATGTTGGCGCGGGGAGGTCGTTATGATGGTTTATCGGAGTCGGTGTTTAAGAAGACGGTGCCAGCGGTAGGGGTTTCTATAGATTGTGAATCGGTGCGGATGGCTTTAGAAAACACTAAGAGTTCTTTGCGGGTTAAGGGTAAACCAAAAGTTTTCTTTATTGCGGTGGGAGAACAAGCCAAAAAAGCCTCTTTGCGACCCATTAATGAAATGCGTATTCATGGAATACCAGTGATGGAGTCCTTGGGTAGAGACTCTTTAAAGGCTCAGCTTAAATCTGCAGAAAAGGCACACGCTCCGGTAGCGTTAATCTTTGGTCAACGAGAAGCTTTTGAAAAAGAAGTAATAATTAGAGATATGACGAGTGGAGCTCAAGAGACTATTCGTTTGGATAAATTAGTAGAAGAGGTTAAAAAGAGACTTAAATGAGGCAGGACATAGATTGTGTTTTTTGTGCAATTGCATCTCGTGAAATACCGGCAGATATTTTGGCGGAAAATGAAACCTGCATTTCTTTTTTGGATGCCCAACCATTAGCTTCGGGTCATGTTTTAGTTATTCCAAAATCTCACGCTGTAGATATTTTATCTGCTCCCGCAGAGACCGTTGGGGATTTAATGAAGCTTACTAAGCGAGTGGTGGCTGCTTTAAATACGGTTCTTCAGCCGGATGGATTCACTATTGGTATAAACCATGGGCGAGCGGCGGGTCAGGCAGTTCCGCATTTACACCTACATGCAGTTCCGAGGTTTGCGGGGGATGGGGGTAAATCTATTCATGGTGCCTTGGCAGATATGGAGTCGGAGTTGGTCCCGGAGATTGGACAAAAGATAAAAGACGCGTTAAAATCCCTCCCAGATTAGATATGGCTATGGAAATAAAAAAGCGGGAAGGAGAAACTCCGAATTCACTCATTTATCGGTTCAATAAGCGCATCCAGCGCAGTGGCTTGGTAAAAGAGGTTCGCAAGCGTCAGTTTACCGATCGTTTACCTAATAAACGGAAGGTTCGTTTGTCGGCCTTGTATCGTATTGGAAAACAGGAGAATCAAGACCTTGCTCGAAAGGTAGGTAAAAAGTCAGATTTTTAAGATTTAATATGGCCGGACTCGCAGAACGATTGGAGGCGGATTTCCGGACAGCGATGAAGGCTCAAAGCCCAACCCTTGGGCTTTTACGCATGCTTCGTTCGGTGGTAAAAAATTCGGAAATAGAAAAGAAAGCTCCATTAAACGATGAAGAGGTTTTGGATGTCTTATTAAAAGAGGCAAAGAAGCGTAAAGATGCTAAGAAAATGTACGATGAGGCTAATCGTCCAGAATTGGCGGCTACCGAAGAGTCGGAGCTAAAAATAATGGAAGAATATTTACCAAAGCCTGCTAGCATGGAAGAAATACAGGAAGCGGTGAATTTGGAAATGACTAAGGTGCCAGGCGCAACACAAAAAGATTTTGGTCGGATAATGGGACCACTTAGTAAGCAATTTAAGGGACGAGTAGAGCCGGATGTTTTAATGACCGCTATCAAATCCAAGCTTGTTTAATTAGTAGATGATTAAATGGGAGGTGAGTGCGGAGGTTGGATGTGGTCGTAGTTTAAAATCTACAAAGCGAGTTTTAGATTTGGTAAATAAAAAGCTAAAATCCGAACAGGGTTTAGCTTTTTTTTATTTAGTTGGTCCAAAAACTATGCAGGAAATTAATTTGCGAGTTAGGGGTAAGAATGAGCCTACTAATATTTTGAGTTTGCTCGCCGAAAATTTCCCCATTGGTAAGCAAAAATCTTTAGGAGAAATATTTTTGTGTCCTATAGAAGCAAAGCGTCGAAAAAATGTGCCGGCTCACTTAATTATCCACGGAATTCTCCATTTACTTGGCTATACGCATGAAAACTCGCGTGATACTATGGAGATGGAAAATAAGGAAGATGAAATTTTAGCCTATGTCGCACATAATTACCGGACTTGATTTTGGTTCCTCCTCTGTAAAAGGGGTTGTGGTTCAGGTACGCAAAGATGGAAATTTGTCAGTAATTACCGCCTTCCGGCATCCGGCGGGCGGTTTTCGTCGTGGAACTTTAGTGGATGCAGAAGAAGCCTCTACGGTAATGCATGAATTAGTAAAAGAATTACAAGGTATTTCTCGCCAAGCTACTAAAAATGTTTATTTAAATTTTAATAGTGAGCAGATAAAAACCCGACCCTCACGGAGTATTGTGGCGGTAGCCCGATCGGATCAAGAAATTCAACAAGAAGATGTGGATCGAGCGTTAGAATCTTCGCGGGCTTTTAAATTACCACCTAATCATATTGTGGTGCACAATATTACTCGCGAATATTTTGTGGACGATGTAGGAGATATTCAGGATCCAGTAGGGATGACGGGTAATCGACTAGAAGCCAGCACTTTAATTGTGGAGGGTTTTGCTCCGCAGGTTAATACTTTAACGAGACAGGCGGAACGAGCGGGAATGTCAGTGTCTGGAGTAATTTTTAATCCATTAGCGGCCAGTAAATCGGTTTTAACTAAGCGACAAAAAGATTTGGGAGCAATGTTGGTAGATTTTGGGGCAGATACTACTACTTTTGCGGTGTACGAAGAAAATAAATTAGTGCACGCAAAATGCTTACCACTTGGAGCTAGTTATATTACTAAAGATTTAGCGGTAGGTTTGAAAATTTCTTATGATTTAGCGGAACAATTGAAATTAGATTTGGGTTCGGCGGAGGTGGGGGAGGTAAATCGTCGGGAAAATATTCGTTTGTCGGCATTTGATCCAGATAATCGTCAAGAAATTTCTAAGCGTTTCATGTGTGAAATTATTGAGGTTCGGCTTGCTGAAATTTTGGACCTTATTCATAATGAGCTCAAAGCTTTGGGTCGACCCCTACAGTTACCCGGTGGAGTGGTGATGGTAGGTGGTGGCTCTAAGCTAAGAGGTATTAGTGAAGCGGTTCGTCATCACTTGAAATTGCCGGTTCAGCTTGGTATACCGGATACGGCGCCTTTTGAGGCAATGAATCCAGCTCACCACAATCTTTTACAGGATCCAGAATTTGCAGTAGCCTCCGGCTTAACCCTATGGGGCTTAACTGAGGAAGATTCTCGTCCGGTAAGTAACCCTTTTGATGCGCTAACTAATATTTTTAAAAACTTAGCTCCCTAAACAAATATGTCCAAATCTAATAAAAAAACCGTGTCTCGTTCGCATTCTCATAAACACACTAAACCTACCTCTCCATTGCAGAGTGGTTTAACCAAAATAAAGGTAGTGGGTATTGGCGGAGGTGGTACTAATGCGGTAAGTCGCATGATGCAGGATTCGGAAAGAATCCGCGGGGTAGAATTTATTGCGGTTAATACTGACGCTCAAGATTTAGATTATGCTAGCTCGCATAAGAAAATTTATATTGGTAAGGCTTTAACTCACGGCTTAGGAGCGGGTATGAATCCAGAAATTGGTAAACAAGCCGCGGAAGAAAATCGATCGGAAATTGGTGAGATGTTGGAAGGTGCAGATATTGTTTTTGTAACCGCGGGTATGGGTGGAGGAACGGGATCTGGAGCTTCGCCGGTGGTGGCGGAGGTGGCTCGAGAAAAAGGAATTTTAACTGTAGCTATTGTAACCAAGCCGTTTTCTTTTGAAGGCACGCAGCGCATGAATATTGCGCAGGACGCACTCGCACGCTTAAAAGAAAAAGTGGATGCAATGGTAGTAATTCCAAACGATAAAATATTTTCTTTGATCGATAAGGATACTCCGGTGATGAAAGCATTTGCACACGTAGATGAAGTTTTGCGAAATGCGGTTAAATCAATTGCTGAGTTAATTAATAATCCAGGAATTATAAATGTAGATTTTGCAGATATTGAAACTACTTTGAAAGATGCGGGTCCAACTTTAATTGGTATTGGTACGGCGAGTGGTCAGGATAGAGCAGCTAAAGCAGCAGAGATGGCAATTAATTCGCCATTATTAGAAATTTCTATCGATGGAGCGAAGGGTGTCCTCTTTTCAATTGCGGGTGGAAAAGATTTAAAGATGTCAGAAATTAATGAAGTGGCCAAGACGGTGGCATCTACTTTAGATCCGAACGCGCGAGTAATCTTCGGAGCATACTACGATCGTAGTTTGAAAGAAAAAGTTATTAAGGTAACGGTGATTGCAACCGGTTTTAATAGTTCTTTTTCGGGTAATCGGATAGGGGTTCCAAGTTTATTTGTAGCGGATACCTCAATGCGTAAGGAAGCCTTGCCGGATATTCAGGATAAGATAGAAAAAGACCGAAAGGAGCCAAGTGTTCAGCCAACCCTTCCGGAAAAAGAAAAAGACAAGGAAAAGTCAGCCCAAGTTAAGCCGGTTACTAGCCAAGACAGCTGGGAAATACCAGCTTTTTTGAGGAAAAAGCGTAAATAAATCTGAAAGAAAATCACCCACTTCCCTGGGTGGTTTTTTTATGTTGTTTTAGACTACTTATCCACCGTTGCTACACAGCTTTTCGCGGGTAGAATTACCTCATAGAAAGGGTTCGATCCCAAAACCAAAAAACCAAAAAATAAAAACAACTATGGGATTCACATCGGTCCGCAAAAGAGATGGAGAAGTGGTAGCGTTCGACAGTGTTCGAATTAAAGAGGCAATTTTAAAAGCGTTTCAAGTCACGCAAGAAGGTGGTGATAAAGAAGCGGAAAAAATTACCGAAAAAGTTATAAAAGAATTAGGAAAACGCTACGAAGCGGATCAGGTGTTGGGTATTGAATCTATTCAAGATGTAATTGAAGAACAATTAATTGCTTTAGAGTTTGGTAAAACTGCAAAGTCTTATATTTTATATCGCGAAGAGCGATCCAAGGTTCGGGAAATTATTAAAAAAATTCCGGAGAACGTTCAGAAATTAGCTACGGATAGTAAAAATTATTTTCGTAATTCGCTCGGTGAATTTGTTTACTATCGAAGTTATTCGCGTTGGATAGATGATGAGGGTCGTCGAGAAACTTGGATTGAAACTGTAGATCGCTATTTAAATTTCATGCGAGAAAACATCGGGAATAAATTAACCGATGCAGAATATTCAGAATTGCGCGAAGGAATTTTGCGTCAGGAATCTATGCCGTCGATGCGCTTGTTACAATTTTCTGGTGCTGCGGCGCGACGTACTAATGTTTGCGCATACAACTGTTCTTTTATTTCTCCAACTAAAGCTCAAGACTTTGCGGAGATTTTATATATTTCTATGTGTGGAACTGGAGTGGGATTCAGCGTAGAGAGTCAGAACGTTCAACAACTTCCACAAATTAATCGACCAACTGGAAAGAAGCGAGATGTTTTTGTAGTGGAGGATAGTAAAGAGGGTTGGGCGGATGCCATGGCCTACGGTATGGAAACTTGGTTTGCGGGGGAGGATGTGGAATTTGATTATTCCAAACTCCGTCCAGCGGGTGCTCGATTAAAAGTGATGGGTGGTAAATCTTCTGGTCCAGATCCCTTGAGGTTTTTATTGGCTTTTACTAGGGAGAAAATTTTACGCAAACAAGGTCGTAGACTATCCAATTTGGATGTGCACGACATAGTCTGCAAAATCGGAGAATGTGTGGTAGCGGGTGGAGTCCGTAGGAGTGCTTTGATCTCTTTATCTGACTTAGATGACCCAGAAATGCGAGATGCTAAGAAGGGCCAATTTTACTTTACAGAGCCCCAAAGAAGCATTGCGAATAATTCCGCGGTTTATATCAATAAACCCTCTAATACCGAGTTTTTGGACGAATGGATGGCCCTTATGAAGAGTGGTTCGGGAGAGCGAGGTATTTTTAATCGGGGAAGCCTAACTAAGACCTTACCGGAGCGTCGGTTGAAGCTTTTGAAGGATTATATTCACGACGGTAAGATGACGGGTTTTATCGGAACTAATCCGTGTGGTGAAATTATTTTGCGATCCAAACAATTTTGTAATTTATCGGAGGTGGTGGCGCGAGCAGAGGATACGGAAGAAACGTTACTTCAAAAAGTTCGACGAGCGACGATTTTAGGAACCTATCAATCTACACTTACTAACTTTGGTTATTTGTCTAAGGATTGGAAAAATAATTGTGAAGAAGAAAGATTATTAGGAGTTTCGATTACTGGTCAGTGGGATTGTCCGGC
>CAZHWX010000002.1:0-23058 GCA_964536045.1 uncultured Candidatus Saccharibacteria bacterium | reverse complement strand
AGTGCCAGCACTTTTGTGTTTGAATTTCCAGTGAAAGCACCGAGTGGTTCCGTGTTCCGTGACGATTTAACTGCGCTTCAACAATTGGAATATTGGAAGATGATTAAGTTAAATTACACCGAACATAATCCATCCGTAACGATTTCAGTGGGGGACAACGAATGGTTAGCAGTCGCTAACTGGGTGTATGAAAATTGGGATATTATCGGTGGCTTATCTTTTTTGCCACGCGACAATCACGTTTACCCATTAGCTCCGTACGAAGCGATTACTGAAGAAAAATATAAAGAGATGGTAGAAAATTTCCCGCGGGTAGATTTCTCTCATATTTTAGTTTACGAGCAAGAAGACGAAACTAACGTGGCAAAGGAGTTAGCTTGTGCTGGTGGTACCTGTGAAATAATTTAGGAATAAAAAACTCCGCCGAAAGGCGGAGTTTTGTTTGATATTTTGTGTTTTAGGTGTAGCCTTATTAGGCACCTTAGCAGAAAGGAGAATATCTTATGTTAATCACAACTAAAGCTCTTAGTATCTGCAGTGATTGTGGAAAGGGAGATCATTGTGGTGATTGTGATTGTTGTAGGGCCTCTGGTCCGAAATAACACGAGATTTGTGTTATTTGTCCCAAGAAAAAACTTGGGACTTTTTTTATGTATTTAAATTATGTAGTCTTGTGGATATGACTAATGAGTGGGTAGAAATAGATGAAAAAATAAAGGGACTTGTCGATGTTCTTAATAGGGTAGGGTTTCCTACAACTGGTTCGTGTCAGGGTCACGAAGATTATCGTGCTCCGGCGTTTTGGATAAAAATTGGAGCGGATGATTTAGATAACTCGTTACGAATAAAAATGGAAGAATTGTTGGCGGAGTTTTATAAGTATAGGTTGGTTGAGTCAGATGTTAAAATAGAAACCGAAAATGCTAATTATGGGTTTTATATACACAATGGAGGAGAGGCTTATAGGGTTTGGCGGGAAGGGGTTAGGGATATAGCTGCTAAAATAGCTAATAAGGATGAGGTAAGAGAAGTACCTATAAATCAAAAAGAAAAAGAGTTGCGCCTTATTAAGCTACCAATTTTTCAGAAAGAAGCTGAGGATTTTGCCATTTTTTTAAACACCAAATTAGTTGTTTGAGTATTGAAATTAATTCAGGCTCAAGCTAACATATATTCGTTTTGCCCCTATAGCTCAGTTGGTAGAGCTGCTCCCTCTTAAGGAGAAGGTCCTAGGTTCGAATCCTAGTGGGGGCACTAAATTAAAACCAGCCATTGTGGCTGGTTTTAACTTTGCACTAGGATTCGAACGATGGAGTCTAATTTTTTAGTAAAAGAAATTAGGCGAGTCGGTGCCCAGACAAACTTTTCACGACGGTGAAAAGTTTAGTCGAGGGAGAAGCCTATCTGTGGGGTTTACAAAATTAGTCTATTTTCTTATCCTTATCACCGTATTCCCCGGTGGCGCAATGGTAGCGCGGATCCCTGTTAAGGATAAGGTTGTAGGTTCGAATCCTACCCGGGGAGCACTAATAAAAAGAAGACCATTTGGTCTTCTTTTTATTAAATCTTTAACTTGGGTAGGATTCGAACGCCGGAGCGATGTGTAAGTAGTAACGAACACCGCGAGGCGGTGCCCAGACAAATTTTTGGCGACGGCCAAAAATTTAGTCGAGGGAGAATTCTTACCCGGGGAGCAAGTGAGTGAGAAAACAAATCCGCCTAAAAGGCGGATTTGTTTTTTCCGAACGCAGCCCCCGAGTATCCAAATACGAAGCATTTCGGATACAAGGGGAGCACCCGGTCTTGAGGTATCTATTTTTTCGAAGCAATATTGGGGATTTTTTATTCGCTTATTCACGCGAATAAGAGAATATGAGAGTATAATTTTTTATATGACCCGGCTGAAAATAGTAGTTTTTATGTTCGCGATATTTTTTGGTTCATTTATGTTTGTATTTGGTGAATATGATGATAGTCCAGGAGCTCAATTACTTGGGGTGATATTGACTATTTTTGGCGTGGTAAAAATTATGAAGAGTAAGAATAAAATTGACAGTTAATTAGAGAAGTTATATTTTCCAGTTAGTAATTAAAAATTTTTAACAATCATAAGTAGGGAGGTTTTATGCCTAGCTCTAAGTTGCCAACAGATTTCATCCTGGTGCCACAAAAGATAATTGAGTTATCCAGACTGGATCCACGGATACTCTGTAATTTACGTCCGGAACAGAGACCAAAAGATTCTGAAGAGGTCCGTCGAAGCCCGGATTGCTGGATGCATATTCCAGTAAATGATTTTTTAAAAAACATAATTCCTGGAACAAAGGTGATAATGCATTTCCAGGGATATGGGGCGGATAAGTCGGGGACTGCTATTGTTCAAATTAATTCAATGCTTTGGACGATGGTTGGAGAATATCCTCGTTTGGATTTTTTGCATTCGGAATCTTTTCAAGAAATAAATGGCTGTCCGAATTTTTGGGGAGCTTTTATTCTTGCTATTGCAAAGGTTTCTAACAAGGCAAAAACTTTTGAACAAAGAGATGATGATGCAGAAATCTTTATACAAAGTGTTAGTAAACCTGTGCTTTTGGAATAGTGATTGTTTTATCAATAAAAAAGAGACCCAAATCGGGTCTCTTTTTATTTTTATAGAAAAGTTTAGGAAAGATGCTTGGAAACGAGTTTAGTCATTTCAAACATGTTTACTACTGCCTTTCCACCGAATACTTTCTTTAAGCTTTCATCAGCGTTAATGTTGCGCTTATTTTTTGGATCCTGGAGATCATTCTTTTTGATGTAAGCCCAGAGTTTCTTGACCACATCGGAACGAGGCATCGGACCCTTACCAACTACTGCTGCTAAATCAGCGCTAACAGTCATTGGCTTCATGAAAGCGGAGTTTACCTTTTTTTCCATAGTTTTTTATTGATTTGTTAGGGGTTTTAGACCTTTGTGCAATTATATCTAATTTGCTGGTAAATAGTAAATCCCTCTAGGGTTTAGCTTAGGTTGACTTATTTCAAATAAAGTATAGTTTTAATGTACAAAGAGATGCAGTCGGATTTCTATGTAATAAAAAATTAAACAAATGAACGGAACTATCAAAGCAGTAATGGATAGAGGATTTGGTTTTATCGCTCGCGAGGGCGAAACCAAGGATCTTTTCTTTCACTCCAAGGATTTGAAGGGAGTGATGTTTGACGAATTGAAGGTCGGCGATGCCGTAACTTTCGAAGTCGCTCAAGGTGAAAAGGGCCCAAACGCCATTAACGTATCTCGCGCTTAAGCGCTGATTCAAAAAAATACCCCGATTAATCGGGGTATTTTTTTATGCTCTTGCCATTTTTTTAAAATATTGTTTTCTTGCCATATTTGTAATAAGCAGGTACTCTTCAATTCAAATGAGAGACTTTAAGAAGAGAAACAATTTCGGAGGGGATAGACGCGAAGGTGGAGGAGGTGGCTTTCGTAAGCCTGGTTTTCAACGTACTGATGGACGGAGCTTTGAACGATCTCAAATGTATCCGGCAGTTTGTGGAAAGTGTAATAAGGCTTGTGAAGTACCATTTAAACCAAATGGTCAGCGTCCAGTCTATTGTAGTGACTGTTTCGGCTCTATGAAGGAGGGTGGCGCGTCGACTGGAGGGTTTGCTCCAAAGCGAGATTTCAGTGCTCCTAGAAGGGACTACGATGCTCCGGTAGCTGCTCCGGTTATGAAGGTGGAAGATTCTAGGATTAATGATTTACGTCGACAGATGGACGGTATTAATTCTAAGTTAGATCGTCTAATTGAATCGGTGGCGATTTTGGGCCGAGCTCGGGTAGCTTCCGGAATGAAGGAGGCTGTACAAGAAGCGGTAAAGGAGGCGGTTAAGCCGGTGGCGGCTCCAGCTTCTAAAACTATGAATAAGCCGGTGGTAGTAACTTTTGTTCAAAAAGCTCCTAAAGCTTCTTCTAAAATTAAACCCGTTGTAGTTGCTAAAAAAGCAGCTAAAAAGGAAATTGTTAAAAAGAAAAAGAAGTAAATTTAAATAGATAAAAAAAGGAACCGAAAGGTTCCTTTTTTTGTTACATCTATAGTTCTAAAGTTGTGGTATTATTAATCGGTGGAAGCCTTAATGAAGTCAGATATTTTCTTTGTTATATCGTCTCTTTCGACGATAGTTTTAACAATTTTTATTTGCGTAGTCTTATTTCATTTGAATAGGGCGGCCAAAAATTTACAAAAAATATTAGAAGGACTTAAAAGTAATTTTGAAGATTCTGAGGAGTTTGTTGGAGAATTAAGAGAGCGATTGGAAAACAATTTGGTTTTTCGAATGTTTTTCCCTCCGGTTGTAGCTAAAAAACAAACCAAAACAAAAAGTGGTAAAATTAAAAAAAATGAAAAACAAAACAAATAATGGTTCGGAAGCAGTAAAGTTAGCGGTATTAGGAGCTAGTTTGGCCGGGTTGGCAGCAAGTGCTTATTTCTTTTTTGGTCCGAATGGTAAGAAAAATCAGAAGCATGCTAAGTCTTGGGCTATAAAAATGAAGGGAGATGTGGTGGAAAAGTTAGAAAAAGCTAAAGAGGTTAGTGAGCCAGTTTATCATCAAATAATTGATACGGTGGCTATGAAATATGCAAAGGGGGCAAAAATTAGCCAAGTTGAGATAGATGAAATTGCAAAGGATTTAAAAAAGCACTGGAAAACAATGAGTGTGGTGATTGGGGCAAAGAAGGGTGGTAAAAAGATTAGTAAATAATTTTTAAAAAAAGAGGCCGACTGGCCTCTTTTTGTTTTTAGTGTTTCGCGCGTATAATCCTTTTAATGGATAAAAATAAGATTATTGGCGTGGCTGGAGTAATAATTGTGGTAGTAATAGCTTATTTTTTGGCAGCTAGTAATGTTCCTAGTGTTAAGCAGGAGTTAGTTGTGGATTCAGTTCCGACCTCTACTGTTCCAATTGGAGAAGTGATTTCTGATGGATTACTAAACAAACCTAGTGGTTCAGTGGTTAAAAACGTGACGGTTAATATAAAGAGTGCAATTTTTAATCCTACCCCCTTGATTGTAAAAGCCGGTACGGTGGTAACTTGGGTTAATAATGATGCGGTGCCTCACATGATAGTTTCTAATTCTGGTAATCTTTTAAATTCTGGACGATTGGATCCGGGTGAGTCGTTTAGTTTTAAATTTCTTGTATCAGGGGTTTATGCATATCACTGTAATATTCATCCCACTATGAAGGGGGTGGTTGTGGTAGAAAATTAAATGTTTTTAATGTTAAAAAATAAAAGTTGGTTATTTTTTATAGTTTTAGTTTTGGCGGTTTTAGCCATATATTTTGTTTCTACTAGAAATATGGATTCTAAGGGGTATGTATTTGATCCGCGAAATGCTACATATGAGATTGAAGGAAGGGAAATAATCTTAATGAATGGGGAAGCTAAAATAGAAGCCGCACCCGGTTCCGAATCTAAAATTACCGTGCGTTATTTTGGTAATGAAGCGGAAGGAGATTTAAATGGAGATGGATTAAAAGATAAAGCCTTTTTGATTACTCAGGATGGAGGAGGAAGTGGGCTGTTTTATTATGCGGTGGTGGCTTTAAAAAATAGTAGTGGATACAAAATAACTAACCCATTTTTTATTGGAGACCGAATTGCTCCGCAGTCTACTTACATTCCGGAAAACTCGATGGAGTTACAGGTAAATTATGCCGAGCGCAGACCAGAGGAGCCAATGACTACACAACCTTCTATGGGAGCAACTAAATTACTTAAGGTTAATTCGGATGGGGTGTTGGAGGGTTTAATGAAATAAAAATGAGGGCATATATTGTGCATGGTTGGGATGGTAATCCAGATGAACCAGTTTTAAAGTGGTTACGTTTAGAACTTCAAAAATTAGGTTGGGAAGTTGTGGCTCCAACTATGCCAAATCCCGGGACACCCACTATAGAATATTGGATTCAAAAATTAAAAGAAGTTATTCAAAACCCATCCGAAGATACAATTTTAGTGGGGCATAGTGTGGGGTGTCAGGCGGTGCTTAGATATGTAGAAACTTTGCCGGAGGAAACTAAGATTTGTGGGTTAGCACTTCTTGCGCCATGGATGGAATTAGATAAACAAACTATTGAAGAGGAGGGGGAGGAGGTGATTGAAATTGCGCGACCGTGGATGGAAACGCCAATAGATTTTGAAAAGATAAAAAGATTAGTTGGAAAATCGGTAGCGATTTTTTCCGACAATGATCCATTTGTACCAATTGCTCAAGCAGAAGTTTTTAAAAATAAATTGGGAGCGGAAACCTTAATTGAACATAACATGGGGCACTTTTCACCATCTGATAACGTTTCGGAAGTACCCTCGCTTTTGAAGGTGATTTTAAAATTTTAAATTATGAATAAAGAAACTAAAAAAATAATTATCGGAGTGGTGGTAGCTGGATTATTGGTGGGTGTATATTTTTTAAATCCTAATTTTGATTCGCCAACTAAGACTTATTTTTGCACGATGGATGCTAAACAGTGTCCGGATGGATCGTATGTGGGACGAACGGGACCAAAATGTGAATTTGAAAATTGCCCCGATTTTTCCTCATTACCAAATGGTTATAATCTAGAGAATTCTAAGTTGGAAAAAATTACCGGGGAAATATGTAGACGGGATAGTGATTGTAAAACGCCGGGAGAATATTTAGTGCAGTCTCGCTGTCCCTTTACCTCTGTGTGTTTGGAAAATAAGTGTGCGGTGGTGTGTCCGGGTCGAATTAGTGCGGTAACTTTTTCTTGTGAAGCGGGAAAATATATTTCAGCTAGGTTTTATCCCGACTACGATGATCGAGTGGATTTAAAGCTAAGTGATGGGAGAGACCTCTCTTTATCTAGGGTAATTTCTGCTAGCGGGGCGCGATATGCTGATGCTGATGAAGGTGTGGTTTTTTGGAATAAGGGGAGTATGTCTTTTTTGGAGGAGGGTAAACAAAACACATACACTAATTGTTGGCTCACTGAATAAACCTTGGTTTTGTTGACTTTTTTATAAAAATCAACATAATATACCGAGCTTTTTAAATTAACCAATATATTAATTATTTAGGTGGTAAGGAGGCAGCATGCCGGAAATATCGTTTGAGGGTATTCCAAATAAAATTGGAGGTACCAAAATTTTGAATTTTTACTCTGCTATAAGGGATGCAGTGGTTGGTATTAAAACTTTAGAAACAAGTAAGGATTCAATCTCTCTAACTTCTACTTTTAAACAGGCAGGATCCAAGAAGGGTATTAGTATCCAAGTTAAAATTGTATCCAAGCCGGATGTTAACGAGGGAGTGAAGATCTCTTTGGAAAGGGAGATAAGAAAGGTGATCAATCTCTTTTTTCCTTTGGAAGAAATTGTCCATTATCAAATTATTGAAAATTAATAAATTAATTAAACGACACACATATAGGGAGAAAAAATATGTTTTATTTGGAAGATCTTATAAAACAAATTGCACAATTTCCGAGTGCTGATGTTCAAAAACCCAGTCAGAAGCGTGGAGTATCTGATAAGTTGTTGGGTGAGGTTTCACTGGAGCTGCGTAAAATATGGTCGATCCGAAAGGTGAAGATCGAAGAACACAATACGTTGGCAAAAGTATTCAATGAAAAAATTCACAAGATCGAAGAGTCGCCGGATGCAGAATTTGTCCGACAAACGAGGATTCTCGAGTTACTCAAGTTGGAAATTGAACTTCTGGATCAACTTTTCTGGGTTGTGTTGAAGAAGGAATTTCAAAAAGAAATGTCGGAGTTGGAAAGTACGAGTTATGGATCCATTTCTCTGTATGAGGATTGGACCTGCGGTCTTTCTAATAACTCCGAAGAGGAGCCTGGTCTTTTTGGTGGATTCGGGGTGGTGATAATGAGTGCTCATTCCCATTAAACATTCTTCATAATTGATTGCCCCGCTTCGGCGGGGTTTTTATTTATACCCAGCGTCAAGCTTGTCAAGAAGTATGACCTTTATGCTATACTAATCACATGATGCATGAATTACAGCAGAAGCTCCTAAAAATTGCGGAGCAAAAAAATTTAGGAGAATACACTTTGCGGGAGATTGCTAAGATGTTGGGTGAAACCTCTGCTCAGAAGGTTAAGCATCATTTACAGCAGTTAGAAAAACGGGGACTGATAAAAATAAATAAAATGAAGGGGTTAATCGAAAAGAGTCAGGCGGGTTTTATTGAATCCATTGGTTTGAAGCAGAAGTCTAAACTTTTTGCGATTCCAATTTTGGGCGCGGCGAGTGCGGGTCCAGCGATGGCTTTTGCAGAGGGGAACATTGAGGGGTTTTTAAGAATCTCTAGTTCCTTATTTCAGCGTCAGACTATGCACAACATGTTTGCTCTAAAGGTAGACGGCTCTTCTATGAATCGGGCGGTAGTAGATGGCAAAAAAATTGAAGATGGAGATTATGTAATTATTGATCATGATTACAAAGACCCAAAAGATGGAGATATAGTTCTCTCTATTATTGATGGAGTAGCGAATATTAAACGGTTTTATAAAGACGAAGAGGGTAATGTGGTTTTAGCTTCGGACTCCAGTCAGCATTATCCGCCAATCTATATTCATCGGGATGATAATTATATGGTGAGTGGGCGAGTGGTAAAGGTTATTAAAAAACCTAGATTTAAATAGCTAAAATAAAGACCCGCTATCAGCGGGTCTTTATTTGACACATTTAGTGTTGTCGGGTTAGTTTGCAATCAGCTTTTTGTCATAATTCAAATCATTTAAAAGGGAGGATTTTATGCTTGGCAATTTTTCTTTAGCGGATATATCGGAAAAAGCACAAGAAATTTTTATTTTAACCGCAAATTTAGCGTGTCCCGAAAGAAAAGGGGGTTATTTTTGTATATTGGAAGAAAATTTTTCTACCCCTCTAATTATTGCTAGAGTTGGAGTAATTGAAGCAGAAGGTAAGGCATCCAAATATTTTGGCTTTGCTCAGGAGAAGGCTAGGCGACTTTGGGTGACTCATTCACATCGAAGTTCTTGGCAGAGTCGCAATGTAGAAGAAAATCAATTCGGTGGCGCAATTCGAGTGGGTGGAATTATTTTTTCTTTTTCTGGCTTAACTGAATCGGCGGATGAAATAATTAGTTTGGGTTTAGCTTATGTTTTGGGGGTGGCGGACAAATCTGATATTTTTGCTATATCTAAAATTTCTGCTAACCCACATATGGAAAAATTTTGGAACATAATCGGGCAATAATTTATTAAGGAGGTGTTACATGTCGAATATAATAATCGGCGCATTAAGTATGTTTTTTTGGGTGACGATTGTATATCTGGTGATGGTTGGTTCGGTCTTGTATGTAAAAGGAAAAGACGTCCATCGAGCTAGTGGGCGCACTAGTCGGCATTTTCACGATGGATTAATTCAACAACATCAGGATTTAGCCAAGATGTTTTTGGCTGGATCTATATTTTTATTGGTGATTGTGGAGTCTTTGGTCCGCATGGGTGGATTTGCAGAAAGAGGGTGGCTTTTCTATTTACACCTTGTTTTTGCGGTACCCGGTTTAAGTTTGTTATTACTAACTTATTACAGGTTTAATGGTCGTCAGGTTTATCGATATAAACATGGTCGGATCGCTAGATTAACCTTAACCATGATGGCTGGCACCTTGGTCACTGGAATTTTTCTTTTTATAAATTAAAGGAGATTAATATTTTTTAATACTACTAATAAGTAAACCCCAGCCGATGGCTGGGGTTTTTGTTGATGCTTAAGAGAGGAAACTCATGTTGCGGAGGATGTTATTAAATTCTTCTTTGGTCATTTTGTATGTTAGAATGATTTTAAATGAAAAAGAGCTTATTTTTTATAGTTCTTATAAGTCTTGTGGGAGTTGCCGTTTTCGGCTCATTTACCATGGTTCATGGAGCAAATGAAATGAGTATGAATTGTTTGGTATCTGTGGTGGAGGGAGCTGGTTGTCCAGTTTTGGAGGGTTTATTAAATTCAACTGTTTCACATTTAAGTAGTTTTAAGGGTTTTTCTTTGGGTGTTTTGAGTTTTAATTTTCTAAATTTCTTTGGAGTAGTTATGTTAATGGTTTTGTTGGTAGATTTATTTTTCCCATTTCGGAGAAGTTTTTTATTAAATAGGGGATTTTTTAGTTTTTTACCAATACAATCGGGACGTCATTTAAGTTGGTTATCTTTGCACGAAAGTAGTCCAAATTTGTAAGTAAGAAACATATTAAACTCGCTTGTCGAGCGAGTTTAATATGTTTCTTTCTTTAGTCCCTGACGGGATATTTTTAGTTAGTTAATCAAAAAAAATGAATAAAACTTTAGTTGGAATAATTATCGCGGTAGTTTTTTTAGTTGGGATAATTTGGATGGCACAACCTAGTGCGGGGCAAGAAGCTGTAATTCCCTTGAAAAGTAACGGAACCTTAGTGGTGGAAGGAGAAAATAACTATGATTTTGGGAAAATTTCTATGGCATCCGGCAAGGTTAGT
Source organism: uncultured Candidatus Saccharibacteria bacterium (assembly GCA_964536045.1). GTDB lineage: Bacteria > Patescibacteriota > Minisyncoccia > UBA6257 > GWB1-50-10 > CAZHWX01. Next base: position 12,547 of record CAZHWX010000002.1, on the reverse strand, counting down.
AATAAATTCAAGATAAAAAATACTAGTAGTGAAGCGGTGGTGATTAATAAGATGTATACCTCTTGCATGTGTACAACCGTCACTCTTATTACTAACGAAAAACAAATTGGTCCAGTTGGTATGTTGGGACACGGATTTGTTCCAGATATTAATCAGGTTATCAATTCAAATACCGAAGTAATTATAGAAGTGATTTTTGATCCGGCAGCTCATGGTCCGGCCGGGGTGGGTCGAATTCAAAGAGTGGTAACTTTGGAAAATAATGCGGGACAGCCCGTAGAACTTACGTTCACAGCAGTAGTTACTCCATAAAACCTATGAGTAAGAAATTAATAATTCTGATTAGTGCGACTTTATTTTTGATTGGTTCGGCAATCGCGCTTCAGGTGGGTAATTTTGGAACTAACTTTTTATGGAATTTAAGTGGGGAAGGGACGTGGCTTTTACCATTAGTCGCGGTGGCGGCACTTATCGATAGTATTAACCCATGTGCTTTTGGAATTTTACTTTTGACCATTGCCTTCCTGTTTTCTATTGGTAAAGCGCGTTCGGGAGTTCTGAAAATTGGTGGAGCATATATTTTGGGGTTATTTGTGATTTATATTTTGATCGGTTTAGGAATTTTACAGACTCTACATCTCTTTAATACTCCTCACTTTATGGCAAAAATTGGGGCTGGAGTTTTGGTGTTGTTTGGGTTAATTAATCTTATTGGTCAATTTTTTCCTGCCTTTCCGATTAAGTTAGGAATTCCACAAGTGGTTCATCGTAAAATTGCGGAGCTTATGAATAAGGCTTCTTTACCAACCGCGTTTTTATTAGGTGTACTAGTAGGTATTTGTGAATTTCCTTGTACGGGTGGTCCATATTTGATGGTATTGGGCTTATTACACGATCAGGGGACGTATTTATCCGGGGTTGGTTATCTTTTGTTTTATAACCTGATTTTTATTTTACCTTTGGTTTTAATTTTATTCATTGCTGGGAATCAGATTTTATTGGATAAGGTTCAGGGGTGGAAGAAAAAGGAAATTGGAAACATGAAATTGTGGGGTGGAATTGCTATGGTCGCGCTGGGGTTGGCAACTTTTTTTCTGTAATTAAAAAAATAAAAAATTATGAACAATAAAGATTCGTTGATGGGAGAGGTGATCAAAAAAGATTACTTACTTCCAATTAGCTTTTTGATTTCTTCGTTAGTGGTAGCTGGAGCTTGGATTTACACTTCTGGTTTAGAAGTTACAAATAACGAACAGATAATAAATAAGATTTCGGAGGTAGAGGAGATATCTGTTTTGGAGGGGGAAGTTTTACCCTCTACTGGGGTTACACTTCCAGTTGTTTGGGGAGACATTGGTTCCCAATTAGTAAGTTCGGGGGCAATTGATGCAAATAAATTCCGTTCTATATATGAAGGTAGGGGAGGGTTTACACAAGAATATGAAGAATTACTTTCTGGAAATAGTAAAAATCAATTAAAAATTACTAAAGAAAATAGTGGTTATCTATTAAATCTTTTGTGGGCACTGGGGTTAGCTAATAAAAATCCCATATTAGATTTTGGAGAAGTGGTGGATCCAAAATATGGAGGAGCAGAGAATTTTGCTTCTACTGGGGGTTGGGTTATTGCTCAAGGCAATCCAATGAATCACTATAGTAAACATTCATTTTTGGAGTTAACTACTGAACAACAAGGATTGGTGGATAAAATTTCTAAAGGCATATATCGGCCATGCTGTAATAATTCAACTCATTTTCCAGATTGTAATCACGGAATGGCAATGTTGGGTTTTTTGGAATTAATGGCTTCGCAAGGTATTGGTGAAAAAGAAATGTGGCAAGCAGCATTAGCTGTAAATTCTTATTGGTTTCCAGACACCTATTTAACAATCGCTACATATATGAAGGATCAAGGAGTGGATTGGCAAGATGTAAATCCAGAAGAAATATTGGGCGCAAACTACTCCAGTATTTCTGGATACAAAGCAGTGGCTTCAAGGGTGTCTCAGCCAACCCAATCAAGTGGGGGCGGTGGTTGTGGGGTTGATGCGGGGGTACCGGCACCTAAGCGCCAAACGGGCGGTTGTGGGATATAATAATTAAATAAAAATGAACAATTTATATTATGGTCAAATGTGGGGAATGGGTGGTGGATTAATGATGATAGTTTTTTGGGTGGCAATTGTTTTTTTGGTGATTTGGTTAGTGCGCGGATTACGTAGTGAAAATAGTCATTTTGGCTCATTAAATTCTAAAAACTCTTTAGATATTCTTAAGGAACGATATGCTAAAGGGGAGATAGATAGAAAAGAATTCGAGGAAAAGAAAAAAGATTTAATTAATTAAATAAAAATGAAAATTTCAAAATTTTTGCATGTAGTGAGTGTAGTCACTGGAATGATAGGGGTTAGTATGTTTGCGGTGACGGTTATTAGTGGAGGAGATAATTTAGTATTTGGAATAACTAAGTTAGATGCCCTTCTTTGTTCTGCAATTCTCATTCTTATAGCAATTTGGATGCAGATTGGAACTATTCACCATATGATGCTTGAAAAACAAAAAGAAATTATTTAATTAACTTAAACAAATGAATACAGAAATATACAGAGTAAAGGGAATGCATTGCGCATCTTGTGCTTCAATTATTGAAAAAACTATTAAAAAAACCGAGGGAGTACACTCGGTGGAGGTTAATTATGGTACAGAAAAAGCCAAAATTTCTTTTGACTCAAGTAAGGTTAGTCCTCAAGATTTTTCCAACAGTATTGATAAATTAGGTTATTCGTTGGAAATTTCAGATATTAATATGCACGATAGTGTGGTTTCTAGTGCGGAAGAGATGGGGATGTCTAAAGATGAACACGCGGCTCATTTAGGATTAAATCAATCTAAAAAAGAAAAATTAGCGGAAGTGGCAGATATGCGATCAAAGGTAATATCTGCAATTCCACTCGCCATTTTTAGTTTTTTTGTTATGGGTTGGGAAATATTTGGTCAGTATGGTTGGGTCCCGGAGATGAGTTATACAATTAAAGAATTTTTTCACCATCTTTTACCAGTTGTAGCTACCTACATGCTTTTTGTGGTTGGTAAGCCATACCTTTTTGGTTTTTATAGATTTCTTCGTTATGGCAAGGCTAATATGGATACGCTTATTGGTATTGGTACGGTAGCCGCCTTCCTTTATAGTTTTGTGGTTACGGCCTTTGAAGATGTTCTTAAGCCGTTTATAAATGTGGAGAGTACTTATTATGATGTAACAATTATTGTTATTGCTTTTATTGCATTAGGAAAATATTTAGAAGCTAGATCCAAAATTAAAACAGGAGATGCAATTGAAAAACTTCTCAATCTTCAGGCTAAAACCGCGTTAGTAATTCGTAATGGTGTAGAAGTGGAATTATCGGTTAATGAGGTTAAACATGGAGATTTTATTATTGTAAAACCTGGAGCAAAAATACCGGTAGATGGGGTAATTACCGAAGGGGTGTCTTTTGTTGACGAGTCCATGGTTACTGGAGAGCCGATGCCGGTTCAAAAAAAGATTGGGGACACCGTTGTGTCTGGAACTCTAAATACCAGTGGATCGTTTGTTTTTAGAGCTACTAAGGTTGGCTCAGAAACTTTATTGGCTCAAATCGTCAAAATGGTAGAGGAGGCGCAGGGTAGTAAAGCGCCAATTCAAGCTCTTGCAGATAAAATTTCTAGTGTTTTTGTGCCTATTACTTTAGTTATTTCCTTCGTCACTTTAGGTGCTTGGTTGTTTTTTGGTACAGAGGCTTTTGGTTTTTCCCAGGCATTGTCGTTTGGTTTAGTTTCTTTTGTTGGGGTTTTGGTTATTGCTTGTCCTTGTGCGTTGGGGCTTGCTACGCCAACCGCCATTATTGTGGGAGTTGGTAAGGGAGCAAAAGAAGGAATTCTAATTAAAGACGCAGCTACTCTGGAGAAACTACACAAGGTAGATGTGGTGATTGTAGATAAGACTGGAACAATTACTATTGGTAAACCAACTTTGATGGATATACAAAATGTTTCTAATTTAAAAGACGAGGAAGTAATATCCATTCTCGCATCTTTGGAAAATAAATCAGAACACCCAATTGCACATGCAATTGTAAATTATGCAAAAGAGAAAAATATAATTTTAGGAGAGGTTATAAATTTTGAGAATATTCAGGGAAAGGGATTAAAGGGATTAGTAGGGGGAGTCGAATACTTTGTTGGTAATGTAAAACTTATTCAAGATTTAGGAATAAATTTGGATGTTTCTAAAATTGAAGCATTCACCATTCAGGGAAAAACTCCAGTTATTCTTGCAACTAAAGAAAAGGTTTTTAGTTTGGTGATGATATCAGATGATATAAAAGTAGAATCCAAACAAGCGGTAAGTGATTTACATAAACTTGGAATAGGGGTAGTGATGCTTACTGGAGATGATGAAAAAGCAGCGAAATATATAGCCTCACTAGTTGGAATTGATGATGTTGTAGCTCATGTATTACCACAAGATAAATTAGCAAAAATAAAAGAATTACAGATGCAGGGGAAAATTGTGGCTATGGCTGGTGATGGGGTTAATGATGCCCCAGCACTTGCTCAGGCGGATGTGGGAATTGCTATGGGCACAGGGACAGATGTAGCTATTGAATCGGCTGGTATTACCTTATTACACGGAGATATTTCTAAGTTGGTCAAAGCAATAAAACTTTCGAAGATGACGATGCGGGGGATAAAACAAAATTTATTTTGGGCTTTTATTTATAACGTGGTGGGAATTCCACTGGCCGCCGGAGTTTTTTACCCGGTTTTTGGTTGGCTTTTAAGTCCCGTCTTTGCTGGATTAGCAATGGCTTTATCAAGTGTGTCGGTGGTATCAAATTCTTTGCGTATTAAGGCAAAGAAGTTATAAAAAATACGAATCAATGAATAATGAATCGAAAAAATATATTTTTCACGTCAATGGCATGCATTGTAATGGGTGTGTGGCCCTCACCGAAAGTGAACTTAGTGATTTACCGGGGGTTGTTAAAGTAAAGTCTTCACTTATAAATAATAGTATTGAAATAATTGGAGACTTTGGTAATAAAGATTCCGAAGGTGTAGTTGTATATTTAAATGAAATATTAAGACCTCATGGATATACTATTTTTTTGGAAAAACAAAAAAAATCTATAAAGTGGTCTGATTTTAAGATTGCTGTTCCAGTAGCTGGAATTTTTATAGTTTTTTTTATTTTTTTGCAGAAGATTGGAATAGTAAATTTGTTAACCACCTCGGAGGTTAGTTATAGTACGGCATTTATAATTGGTTTAATTGCTTCAGTCTCTACTTGTATGGCGGTAGTTGGGGGGTTAGTTTTGTCCATGTCTGCTAATTTTGCTAAAGATGGATTTAGGACTCGTCCCCAAATATTATTTCATGTTGGTAGATTGGTCTCATTTTTTTTATTGGGAGGTGTTATTGGAGCGTTGGGTTCCGCTTTCCAACTTAGTTCCACAGTCTCACTAGCTTTAAGTTTCGTAGTGGCTTTAGTATTACTCGTTTTGGGAATAAACCTTTTAGATGTATTTCCTTGGGCTAAAAAATTACAATTAACTATTCCGGGTTTTATTGGTAAAAGGGTTCATATTTTAAAGAATATTAATCATATATTTATGCCTTTTTTGGTTGGTGTTTTAACATTTTTTTTACCTTGTGGTTTTACTCAATCCATGCAAATTTATACTTTAACTACTGGTAGTTTTTGGACGGGGGCATTTCTTATGTTGGCGTTTGCATTAGGGACGTTACCAGTATTAGGGTTTCTAAGTTTTAGTTCTTTGGGATTTCATGAAAAAACTCGTTCTGAAATATTTTTTAAGACTGCCGGATTAATAGTTATATTTTTTGGATTTTTTAATTTAATAAATAGTTTGGTGATGGCTGGTATAATTTCACCAGTCTTTAATTTCTAAAAATAATAAATTATGAAAATTACCAGTATATTAATATTGATTTTGGGAGTTTTAATTGGGGGGATAATTATTTTGGGTGCTGGCGACAAAAAACAAAGTACTTCTTCTATAGAATTAAAAAATAATGTAGAAATGGTGGGTAATAAACAAGTAATTACTATTAATGCAAAGGGTGGTTATTCACCAATTTTAACTACTGCTAAAGCCGGTATTTCGACTGTTATTAAAATGAAAACTCGGGGCACATTTGACTGTTCTTCGGCGGTTTATATTCCAATTCTTAACTATCGAGAAAATCTACCACCTTCCGGAGAGGTTTCTATAGATGTTCCACCTCAGCAAGTTGGTACTAGCATGCAGGGATTATGTTCAATGGGTATGTATAATTTTGTAATTAATTTTAATTAGTTTAACAGTAAAAATCCCAGCTTATAGCTGGGATTTTTACTAGCTATTTGTGTGGGTGGTGCTTGTGGTGGTGTTCGTCACCAACTAAACTGCCGTCTTTTAGGCTAATAATCCGACGGGCAAAATCGGCAAATTCTGGTTCGTGAGTGACCATAATAATGGTTTGACCGGCGGTATTTAATTCTACAAACAACTTCATTAATTCTAGGGAGCGTTCCGAATCTAAACTGGCGGTTGGTTCGTCCGCATATAAAATCTTAGGGCTATGAGCAATTGCGCGAGCTACCGAAACGCGTTGTTGTTCACCGCCAGAAAGTTGAGAGGGTAAATTGTTTAACCTGTCTCCAAGGCCGAGTTGTTTTAGAATTTTTTGGGCTTGGGTGCGAGCGGAAGATTTATCTAAGCCTTGCATTAAAAGAGTAAGAAAAACATTTTCAGTAGAAGTAAGTTCTGGAACTAGAGCGTAGTCTTGAAAAACAAAACCAAGATTATGTAGACGAAAATTAGTCCTTTCCTTTTGAGAAAGTTTTTCCGTGTTTAGATTATCAATTAAAATTTCTCCTTTGGTTGGGTGGTCTAAGAGACCTAATTGGTAGAGTAGGGTGCTTTTACCCGCGCCTGAGGGGCCCATAATGGCTGTAAATTCACCCTTTTCTATATATAAGTCCACGTCTTTTAGGACGGTATTTTCGTTTTGGCCGTCGTGATAGGTTTTTCTAAGTTTTTTAGTTTCAATCATGTTTCTAAAATAGTTATCGGCCCAAGATGGAATCTAAGGTGTTTTGTTTGACGACTATGCGGGCGGGAATGTAGCCAGAAACGAAGGTAGCTAAAAATAATATTCCAATTCGAATTAAAGTTCCGTCTAGGGTGGCGACTAAAATACCGTCACTAAATGGGAAATCAATCGGGTTTTGATCTAGATATGGTTTGATTATTCCAAAGACTAAAATACAACCTAGGGCGGTGCCTAGAAACGCGTAAAACATAGCCTGCATAGTGTAGGCAATTTCAATCGCCTTAGCTTCAATGCCAATACCTTTTAAAATACCAATAAATTTACGGCGAGTGATGGCGTTGATAAAAATAACAATAAAAATGGTAATAGCGGCAACTACTAATCCGATAGAGCTAATAATATTGCCGAGTAAGGCAAAGGTCTGTTTCATATCTTTTACAAATTTTGGCTCCGCATCTTCTTGGGTTTGGACCTTACCTAATTCGCCAGCGCCTGCGCGGAGTAACATGTTTTTAACTGCGTAGGCATCTGTGCCGGGTTTTAATCGAATAGCAATTTCGTCGGCGTTGTAATCGAAGCGTCCAATTAAATTGCGAAATTGGGATTCTGTAAAGAAAACTCGGCGATCAATTTCGTCTACCTTACTTTTAACAATTCCTTTAACGGTAACTTCGCGTTGATTACCATTTACAGTTACGCGAATTTTAGAGCCAATATCTACATCGGCTAAGGTGCTAAAGCCCTGAGCTTCAAAATCTAAATATTGTTTTAGAAGCATGGCGCCAACAATTACCTGATCATAATCATCCGCCTCTAAATAAGTTCCCTTAACTAATAATTTGGAGAGCTCAGTTACAGAATCTTCTTTATCGGGGTTAATGCCAGCAATGATGGCAGAGGCATCTTGGTCTATATCAGTTTCCCTTTTTTTGGGTATTTTATAGTTGGATTCTACTTTGCCAGCTTCTAAGTAGCGTACGGTGTATCCGTCTACGGCTGGAATACTTTCAATTAAATTTACTATTTGGGGAGTCTGATCTATGTAGGGACGTTGTTTTAGATTGGAAATGATTAAATCCCCAGTGAAGTGTTGTTTAATGGTTTGAACTGAACCCTCAATTAAACCAACTAAAATTCCACTAACCACTACTAGGTTTAAGAAGGTAAAAACCATTATGAAAACAATTAACAAGTTGGTCCAAGGATTCCCTCGGCGCACTTGGTTAAAGGCTAAAAAATAACCTACACGAACAGCAGATAGTAAACCGGTAGTTTTAGGTCGATGAGTCACGGATTCATTTTAGGCTAAACTTGAAGTTGCTTCAATTAATTTTTGTTTTGGCAGATAATAAGCAAAATGAAATTTTGGGTAAACGTGAAGGCGGGAGCTAGAAAAGAAGAGATAATAAAGGAGGGAGAGGAATATAAAATTTATGTTTCCGAAATTCCCGAAAAGGGCCGGGCTAATGATGCAGTTTTAAAGGCATTAGCCAAGCATTTGGAAATTAGTATGTTTCGTTTACGTTTAGTTAGTGGTTCTACCGCTAAGAGAAAATTAATTGCTATAGATGAATAGTGTAATAATTAGATATATATGAAGCTTGTAATAGTTGGAGCAGGGGAAATTGGGCAGGCTTTAGCGGAAGTAGCTAAAAAAAATAAATGCGAAGTTTGTTTTTGGGATGTGGATCCTAAAAAATGTAGTGCTTCTAGTTTTACAGAGGTATTAAATGGGGTAGGAGTAGTTTTGTTTGCGGTTCCTTCTAGTGCATTACAAAAAACAATTCAGGAAACTAATAATTTGGTTTCTAAGGATATACCATTTTTAGTAATTACTAAGGGATTGGATCCAGAAACGGGAGAAACGCCAGCGGAGATTTTGGAAAAACTACGTAGGCCGGTAGCTTTTTTGGGCGGTCCGCTATTAGCAGAAGAGGTTATAAATGGTTCGGGTGGATTTATGGTGGTGGCGGGTTCGGAAAAGGTTTGGGGAGTAGTTAAGAAAATTTTTGAGTGGGGAAATTTACGAGTGCACGGAGAGTCGGATATTTTTGGAGTGGCCACGGCGGGAGTATTAAAAAATTTTTACGCCTTTTTAATTGGAGTAGCTTCGGGTGTTGGTTTGGGAGAAAATTTACAAGCGGAAATATTTTCCGCTGGAGTTTCGGAGATGACTAGGGTTTTACCACGATTTGGGGGAGATCCTCAAACGGCTTGGGGGGCGGCGGGTATGGGGGATATGCACGCTACCGCTTTTAGTAAATATTCTCGTAATAGAATGGCTGGAGAGTCTTTGGTTAAAGATGGAAAGTTAGATGAGCGTGCGGAAAGCGTGCGAACCTGGCCAGTCTTAAGGGGACGGTTAGGGAGAGTAGAGGGTTTACCACTTTTAAATTTTGTAGGGTTATTAATGGAGGGTCGGGCCAGACCAGAGGAGATTAAGAAAATTTTAGGGTAAAAAAAGAGTATAATTAACTAAAGGTCGGCGAACAAAAATAAATAAAAAAACATATGCATATGATTTCTTTTATCCTACTCATTATCGGAGGCCTTAACTGGCTTTTGGTAGGTGTAGCAGGATGGGATGTCGGCCAGCTTTTTGGGGGTATGGAGGCTATCGTTTCACGAGTCGTTTATATCCTAGTAGGTTTGGCAGCTATTTATGAAGTGGTTACGCACCGTGGTAATTGTAAGGAGTGCGAAACTAAGTCGCCGGCAGCAATGTAATTGCTTTTAAAAACACCCCGAAAATCGGGGTGTTTTTAATTGTTTTTGACCAAGTGTTAATTAAGGAGTACAACAAGAATTAGAAAATTAAGGAGGTTTAATGCTTATAACTGGAACACAATATAGAACTCCAGAAGAGACTTGGAATTGGCACATGAGTAAGGAGGCACGACTCGATGTGCTAAATCGTTATTTTCCAAGATTTTTTATATTTAAAAAATATGGAAATTTTATTTTTTCGAATCTACCAAAAAAATTTCGTATTTTTTTAAGAAAAAAATATAAGCCGGAGTTTCAGGGTTTTCCATATAGATTTGATTAATGGAGCTTTTAATTGGGCTCCATTATTTTTTCCACAAGGTGTAAATGTTAATATTTAATATATGGATTGGATAATTTTATGGTTGATGGGAATGTTTCTGTTTTTTTTAGCAGATTCAATTTTTGTTGGGGGTTTGATGTGGGATTTTTATCGGGAAAAGCTTGGGTCGTTGGTGGGTCGGGGGGAATGGGAAATAAATAAGTCAGCAGGGTTGTTGGCTTATGCTTCGTTGAGTTTGGGTTTGGTTGTTTTAGTTGTGCCTCTCGCTAGGGATTTGTTGGAGGCTATTTTGTATGGGGCTATTTATGGATTAGGAGTGTATGGAGTATATGATTTTACTAACGCTTCTATATTTAAGAAGTATCCTAATGCATTAGTATTCACGGATTTAATTTGGGGAATATTTGTTTCTGCGGTTGTGGCGGGGGTAGTTTTCTGTTTTAGTGGTTTTTAATGGTATACGATTGGAAAATTGTAGCGGTTGGAGAAATGCGCTCCCCAGCTTTAAAGGAAGTGGCGGGGGAATATGAAAAACGTTTAAAACCTTTTGCTCGTTTAAGAATCACAGAAGTAAAACCCGTACCCTTTGGAATAACTGATAAAGAAAGGGCTAAAAATAAGGAGGTGGAAAAACTTTCGGAAGTATTAGAAAAAGAGGAAAAAAATAAAATTTTTTTATTAGATGCAGATGGAGAAAAATTAAATTCGGAAAAATTTGCGGAATTAGTAGAAAAAAATCAGGGATTGGTTTTGGTGGTGGGTGGAGCCTTAGGTTTTTCGGAAGATTTTAAGAAAAAATATAAACGAATATCTCTGTCTTCTTTAACTATGCCTCACGAATTAGCACGGGTGGTGCTTTTAGAACAACTATATAGAGCGGCCGCCAAGTTAAGAGGAAAAATCTACGATTATTAATGTTCGGAGTAATTTTAATGGCCTTGGGAACTTTGATGGGAGAGGCCAATGCTTCTATTGCTAAGACGGAGGTTAGTGCAAAAAAAGAAAGTATTTATACTTGGGGATTTTTAAACGCATCGTTAGGTGCGGTTATTTATGCGGTGGTGGGTGCGGCTACTGGTAGTTTTTATTTAAATCCGGAATCTTTTCCAACTTTAGCGCTTCGAATAGTTTTAGAGCTTTTTCAATCTCACCTTACTTTAATTGCGTTGGTTGCTTCAGATCGAAGTACCTTTTCTTTTTTTAGGGTATTAACCTTGCCTCTTCTTTTATTAGTAGATGTGTTTTTAGGATACTCGCTCGGGCTTAGTCAGGTGGTAGGTATATTTTTGACGGTGGGTGTAATCTTTTTCCTTTTTTTACGTAAGGGATTGAATCAAAAAGGAATTTGGCCGGTAGCTATTACTACATTTATTCCAGTTATTACAATTTCTATTTATAAGTACCACATCACCAACTTCAACTCGATAGCTGGAGAACAAGTAGTAGTAACTTTGTTTTTAGCGGCCTATTTCTTATTAATGGCTAGACTTTGGACTAAAGAAAACCCAATTACTTTTCTAAGAAAACCAATTTTTGTATTACAATCTGGGGCGGAAGGGGTGGGGGCGGTGTTGGAGGCGTTTGCTTATCAATTTGGACCAGCTTCGGTAATTTTAACCGCCAAGCGTTCCACTTCTGTTCTGTGGTCTATTCTTTCTGGCCATCGATATTTTCATGAGCATAAATTTGGTATCAAACTGTTGTCCGCATTAGCTCTTTTAGGAGCTTTATATCTCTTAATTGCCTAACTTGCCCTTTATTTTGAATGTGTTATACTGTGGGAGTCGTGGGTCTCTAGAGGGTAAGTCGTCGCGATAGCGTTCGAATGTTTCCGAAGGAGTTTAATAAGTCGACCTTAATAACGACGCAAAAGAATACGAAATGAAACGTTTATATATTGGTAATCTCCCGTATCGCACTACGGACCAGGATTTGAAAGACTTGTTCTCTCAGGCTGGTGCCGTCTCGTCCGCCACTGTAGTGATGGACAAGATGTCGGGCCGCTCTCGCGGTTTCGGCTTTGTGGAATTTGCTGACGATGCCGAGGCTATGAAAGCCATCGACATGTTCAACGGCAAAGACAACGAAGGCCGGGCTCTTACCGTAAATGAAGCCAAGCCGATGGAGCCTCGCGCTCCTCGCACTGGTGGCTTCAATCGCGGCGGTTACGACCGTGGCGGTTTTGGCAGAAATTAGCCAACCAAAAAAACCCGCCCCCTCAGGGGGACGGGTTTTTTCTTGTCTTAAAATCTAAAAATTTTCAAAAAAAATAATAAAAAATAAAATGCAAACAAAAATAGTTGCCACTATTGGACCAAAATCAGAATCACCAGAAGTAATAAAATCTTTAGTACGAGAGGGAATGGATATAGCTCGTATGAATTTTTCACACTGTAC
>CAZHWX010000001.1:0-37278 GCA_964536045.1 uncultured Candidatus Saccharibacteria bacterium | reverse complement strand
GCTGGCGTAAGCCAAACCAGCGATTACCAAAAACCAAATAATCTTTCGAACCATTCCCCTAAGTTTACAACTTTTTAGCAAACAAAAAACCACCCAAGGGTGGTTTTTTGTTTATTCTCTAATTCTTAGTTATTTTCTCCTTCCCCATCATATAGGGCCGTAGAGCCTCCGGAATTATTACAGACCCATCCGCAGTTTGATAATTTTCTAAAATCGCAATAATCGTACGACCAATTGCAAAAGCAGTACCATTCAAAGTGTGAACTAGTTCCCGCTTCTTAGTAGTTGGATTTTTCCACCCGATATTTAAACGACGCGCCTGAAAATCGGTGCAATTAGAAGTAGAGTGAGTTTCCCGATAGGTCTTCTGCGATGGCACCCAAGCTTCCAAATCCCACTTCTTTGCTGCTGGAGTACCCAAATCACCAGAACAAATATCTATCACCTGATATGGTAAGCCTAGACCACTAAGCAAATCTTCTTCACAAGAAAGTAAAAAGTCGTGTTCCTTCAAAGAATCTTCTGGCTTGATAAATGAAAACATTTCCAATTTATCAAATTGGTGCACTCGCAAAATTCCTTTAGTGTCCTTTCCATAACTCCCCGCTTCGCGACGGAAACAAGTAGAAAAAGCCACGTACCGAATTGGATCTTTCTCTACCGCTAAAGTTTCATCCGCGTGCATCGCCCCCACCGATTGCTCCGAAGTTCCCACTAAAACTAATGGATCATCTTTAAGCTGATAAATTTCATCGCCATGCGCATCCATATAACCCATAGCCGACATCATCTCTGGCTTAATCATGACTGGTGGCACAACCGGCTTGAATCCTTTAGCAACTAATTTATTTATAGCGTACTGAATTAAAGCAAACTCCAACAAAGCTCCGTCTCCTTTTAAATAGCCAAACCGACTACCCGAAACCTTAGAAGCGCGCTCTGTGTCGATAATATCTAAGGTCTCACCAATTGCCATATAATCTTTTGGTTCAAAATCAAAATTAGTTGGAGTTCCAACTGTACGAGCTACTTTATTTTCCGAATCATCTTTACCCACCAACACATCAGCTAATGGTAAATTAGGTAAGCGATTTAAAATTTCATCCCGTTTAGTTTTTAAAGCATTAACTTCTTCCTGCATTTCCGCCACGCGCTTTTTTAATACACTAGCTTTAGCAATTAAATCTTCAGTTTGAGCTTTAGCTAAATCCTTAGAAAGTAAATTTTGCTCCGCCTTCATGGTTTCAAGGGATGCAACTTTTTCTCGCCAATCTTCGTCGGCTCGAGAAATTTTATCTACTAATTTAGAATCTACTCCTTTCTTTTCTACTCCCGCCCGAACCTCATCTGGATTAGTACGTATTAAATTAATGTCTAACATATATTTTTTATTTTTATTTTTCTTCAGGTCTAGCTAATGGGAAAATAGAAGCTTCTCTAACAGTCTTACCCGCAAAGAAGGCAAATAGGCGCTCCGACATACCGAAACCAGCGGCCGGTGGCATACCATATTCCATCGCCTCTAAAAAGTCCTCATCTATTCTCTGTGCCTCCACATCTCCACCAGCTCGCGCCTTTTCCTGTTCTTCAAATCTAGAGCGTTGATCAAGTGGATCATTTAACTCCGAAAAACCCTTACCTAACTCACTACCTAAGGCCACAATCTGAAATCGCGCGACACGACGAGCATCATTTGGTAAACGCTTAGCTAACGGTTCAATATCTACTGGTGGATTAATTAAGAAACACGGATTAATTAATTTAGGTCGGCAAGTTTTCTTAAATAAAATATCAATTAAGCGCGCCCGACCCGCTCCCTTCGGAATTTCTAATTTTAATTCTTTAGCTTTAGTAAACAATTCCGCATCCGTAGCTTTAGCTAAAACTAAGCCAGTCCCCTTTTTAAATTCGGTTTCGTAGTCTACTTCTGGCCACTTAGCCCCCCAATTAATAACTGCACCATCTACCGTTTTTAATTTCAACGTACCAAAAGCTTCTTTAATTGCACGAAGATACATTTCCCGCGTAAACTTCATCATCTGTTTATAATCCGCATATGCCCAATAACACTCCATCTGGGTGTAGTCCTGCAAATGCTCTCGATCAATTCCTTCGTTTCTAAAAATCCTACCAATTTCAAAAACTTTTTCGTAACCCGCCACTAATAATTTTTTAAGTGGTAATTCTAAAGAGATGCGCAAATAAAAATCTACATCTAGTGCATTGTGATGTGTAACAAATGGCTCCGCCTCTGCTCCACCCGGCACATTTTCTAAAACTGGAGTTTGAACTTCTAAAAAGTTAGCCTCTTCTAAACTTTTTCTGATGGCCGACCAAAATTTAGCCTTTTGAACAAAAAGTTTTTTAACTTCTGGATTTAATAAAATATCTAAATAACGCTTCCGTAATTTAGCTTCTTCGTCTGCCAAACCAAACCACTCCGACGGTAATTGGCGTAAAGACTTAGAAAGCATAACCACCTTCTTAATTTCTAAACTTTCTGTGCCACGCTTAGTCACAATTGGAATCCCTTCCACTTCTGCAAAATCTCCCAAATCAAAAGTTTGGGAAATAAAATTAAAATCTTTAATTTTTTGAGCACTCAAAACCATCTGCATCCGACCACTTTCATCTGCTAATTCCCAAAAAGCTATTTTACCTTGATCACGCAACGAAACGATACGACCCACTACTCTTACTTTAGTTTTCTTTTTTAAAAATTTTTTGAAATTAATTGCAACTTCCGCAATAGTAGAGCGCTTTCTACCTTCGCCCGGATAAGCTTCCCGAACTTCTCGGTATTTTTCTAATTTACGCTTTCTCTCAGCAATTAATTGATCGAGCATTACTCAATGCTTAAAATTTCATACTCCACCTCTCCACCCGGAGTCCGAACTTTTACAGAATCTCCTGGTTTTTTACCTAAGAGAGCCTGACCAACCGGTGATTCATTAGAAATCAAACCTTCTGCTGGACGGGATTCACTAGAACCAACAATTGTATAACTTAACTTCTCCCCATTTCTCTTAACCTTCACATTAGAGCCAACACGAACTGTACCCACGCTTTCCGAACGTCGCACAATTACTGCGTGACGCAATATTTCTTCTAACTCTGCAATTCTAGTTTCTAAACGGGCCTGCTCTTCACGAGCTTCGTGATAATCGGAGTTTTCCGACAAATCACCGAGCTCTTTAGCAGCCTTCAAACGCTCGGCCACATCTTTACGGCCACTAGTACGCAAACTATCTAACTCTTCGGTTATTTCCCGCTGTCTCTCTGGAGACAAGTAGTTCTTTGGGTTCATAAATTAAGGGGTTTTAAGACGGTGGTCATAGTACCACAGAAAAGCGTCCTTGGCTACGGGCACAGTATTAGAACTACCCTCCCGCGCATTTTCAATCAAAATAAGTATGGCCACCTCAGGATTTTCAAAAGGTGCAAAACCCACAAAAAAAGCATTGGTTTTAGAATTATTTTCTACCTGAGCAGAACCAGTTTTAGCCCCCACCTCAAAAGGTAAGGTGTGTAAAAGATAAGCAGTCCCATAATCTTTTTCCACCGCATCTTTCATTCCCCTGCGTACATAACTAAGTACCGGATTCAGTTCCGAAGTTAAATCCTTTAAAACCTCCGGTTCCGGATCTACCACCCTTAACTTATTTAACTTTCCGCCATTAGCTATGGCTGAAATATAATTTAAAAGTTCTAACGGAGTTATAGAAAAATCTCCCTGACCAATAGCCACGTTATATGTATCTCCCAACCGCCACGGCTGACCCGTGGTTTTTTCTTTCCACTCTGGATCTGGTAAAAACCCAACTGCCTCACTCGGTAAATCAATACCTGTTGGCTGATCTAAACGAAACTTTTGCCACCATTCTTTTATTTTCCAAATCCCTAAACCCACCTGACGCTCAAAGCCTCCACCTACCGCGTAAAAAAAGACGTTACTAGATTTAGCGAGAGCCTCCGGGACATCTACCCAGCCATATACGTGATTATTAAATTCTACGAATCGGCTCGGCTTATCTGGTTGATAAGGATTAGGAATTTCTATAAATCCTGCGGAATAAATATTAGTTTGTGGAGTAGCCACCCCTTCGGCTAACGCGGCGGACGCCACTAAGGGTTTAATGGTAGAACCTGGATTATACCGACCCGAAACAATTCGGTTAAAAAGTGGCTGATTAGGAATTTTTAAGGCAGCGGAAATTTTATTAGCATCAAAATCTGGAAAACTAACCAACGCTAAAACTTCACCGTTTTGTGGATTTAAAGCTAAAGCCGCACCCGAATCCCGACCCAAATCTTTCAAAGCCTGACTCAACCTAGTCCGCAAAAATTCTTGAAATTCTCCATCAATAAAAGTTTTTAAATTTTTTCCAGGAACCGCTTCTTTTAAGGTTCTTTTGTCTTGAGCTTCTCCTCTGAAAATAACCTCCTCTCCGTTTTCTCCTCTCAATACATCGTCATATTGAGCCTCTAAGCCAGTACGTCCAATTAAATCCTGGTGGACTAAAGACTGATTACTCGCTAAATCTTTTGCGTTTACTAAACCGGTATAACCAACTATGTGTGCCGCCCCCGTTTTTACCGACCGACGAAAACCCGGCTCCAACTTAACTCCAGATATTTTTTGAGTTTCAAATTCCACCAACTGTTCTTGGGTAGCATCAGAAACCAAAATTAATCTATCTGCCCTACTCCAATCCCTAGCGTTAATTTCTAAAATTAATTCTTCGGATTCCCGACCTGCAAGCTCGGAAGCTTTTTTAACTGCTTCCTCTCTTAATTTTTCATCTTTGGGTAATTCTCGAGGTATTAAAACCACATTAAAAGAGGGGGCATTTTCTACTAATAGATTTTCAAAACGATCATAAATAACCCCACGTGGAGCTGGTTTTATTTCACTACCACTAACATTGCGTATGGCCCGAGCGGAATAAAATTCGTGATTCCAAAAACCTAAATAAAGAAATCTAATTAAAAAAAATAAAAAAATCACAACCGCAAAAGTGAAAACTAAAACTAACCCCCGCCTATTTAATGGCACCTCTCGCAAGTGGGCTTTAGAAGTAGCGTCTAATAAGAAATTTTCTAACGGAGCAGGAGTCATATTTTTCTAAATATTGGCCAACCTAAAAATAAAATAATTTCAGTAACTAAAATTTCCCACAAAACGTTAATAAACAACCAATTTCCAGATTGCCAAAAAAATAATGTATTCAATAGTAGAATTCCTAAAGCTAAAACCAAAGCTTCATCCATTAATGGCTTTCCAGTTAAAAACTTTATAATTAAGCCCATTATTAAACCAACACCTACCAACACAACTATTGGAATTAAACTAAACGGTAAAGTCCAAAAATATACACCAACCGCAAATATCATAAAAAAAATAGCAGATAACAATCTACCCATACCCCACGCCAAAGCCAGACCTAAAATTAACCAATTAGGATTTATACCAAAATCTAATAAGTGAGAAGCTTGTAACCAGAAAAACAAAATTGATAACCCTCCCCACAAAAATAATTCTTTAAATATTTTTTCCATTAAGGGAAATTTTTCAAAACCCAGACCTCCCGCAAAGAATTTAAATCAGTTAAAGATTCTACCTCCGCTCCAAACCAAGGATTTTGATCATCGTTTAATATCTTAAAAACTTTTCCTATTGGTGCATATAAAGGAAATTCTGGCGAAGCGTTATAAACCACATCCCCCACCTTAACCCCTGAATTCTTAGGTAAAAATTCTAAAATAGGACTCTCTCCACCTCTCAATACAGCCTTAGATTTTTTTTCTCCTACATAAACCGCCGTTTTCCAATTAGGACTCCAAAAGGTTTCCACTTGAGAGCGGGTTCTATCTACATTACTAACTCCTCCCACCAATTCCTCTTCTAATCCAAAAACTGGCGCCCCCAACACTACCCCATCTTCCGACCCTCGATTTAAAAAAATAAAATTACGATCATTAAAAGGATATTGCGAATAAACTCCAGCCGACACTCCTAGATAACGATTAATTTTTTTCTCTTGCTGTTCATCTAAAATTTTATCAACTGAATTTGTCACCGGATTAGAACCTCTTAAACTAGAAAAAAAAGAAATAACCGAATTACCCACAAAAAATGCTAACAACAAGATTAAAACAACCAGTACTCCCCACCCCCAAGCTGCGACTCTATTTCTCATATCTTAGAAGAGTTGATCTTAAAAAATATTTAAGAAATTGGGGACCGTGGCTGGTTATGGAGTAAGTGACTTAATTCATCAAAACGATCACAAAAAATACCCGCTCCTCGTGCCACACAAGTCATTGGATCTTCTACGGTTTGAACCGCCACTCCAATTTCCTTTTCAAAAAGTTGGTCTAAGCCCCGAATTAAAGAACCACCACCACATAACCAAATACCATTTTTATATATATCTCCCACTAACTCTGGCGGAGCAGATTCCAATAAATCTTTAGCCGCATCCACAATTGTTTTAGCCGGACGCTGTAACCAAAAACGAACCTGAGTATCTTTAAGGGTTAATTCTCTAGGTAAACCAGATTGTAAATCTCTACCTCGCACTACAATTTCTAATTTCTCCGACCAAGGTAAAACTGAACCGACTTGGATTTTAATTTCCTCCGCAGTAGGCTCTCCAATTATTAATTTAAATTCATCGCGTACTCCTTTAATAATTTCCTGATTTAGATAATTACCCGCAATCTTAAGACGCTTAGAAACCACAATGCCATCTAAAGAAATTATGGCCATGTCAGTAGTTCCAGCACCTACATCTACGATAAAATGCGCAGTTGGTTGCCCTACTGCCAAACGCCCACCAAAAGCAGCAGCTAGAGGTTGTTCTAAAACATAAACCGGATTTAAACCAATTTCTTTTAATAGATCTTCTACTGATTTTCTCTCCACCTCAGTAAGTGAAGTAGGCACACTAACAATTGCTCGAGTAAACCAGGACCATGGTAAATCCTTACGATCTACTAAGGTTTGAATAAGTTCTTTAGCTAAATCAAAATCCGCAATTACCCCACCTAAAACTGGACGAATAGCGGTAATGTGAGCCGGAGTTCGAGCTAACATTTTTTTAGCCTCTTCTCCTACTGCCACAACCCCATTAGTTAAAGTATTAACCGCCACAATAGTTGGCTCATTAATTACAATGCCAGAACCGCCCAAATAAATTTGAGTGGTGTCGGTACCTAAATCCAAACCTAAGGTTTTTCGTAACATCATATATAAATCTGTTTATACCCCTAACTTCCGCAAACTGGCAACTAAATCACCGGCGCTAACCTTAATTGCTTCTTTCTGATTTCGCAATTTTATTTCAACTTCTTGAGTAGCTAATAGTCTCTCACTTAAAACCAATCGAATGGTACAACCAATCAAATCAGCATCCGCAAATTTCTCTCCTGCCGACTTATCTTGCCGATCATCAATTAACACGTCATAGCCAGCAGACTCTAAAGAACTTTTGGCCTCTTCAATCATTTTATTAACTCCTTCGTTGGGCGCTCCCAAAGAAATTAAATGGACCGCAAAAGGCGAAATATTAGACGGCCAAACTAAACCCTTATCGTCGCTTAGAGTTTCTGCTACTACCCCTAAAAGTCTGGTGATGCCTATTCCATAACAACCCATTACTACCGGTTTTGAAGTACCATCTGCCGCTTTATATTTCAAATTAAAGGCATCTGTATATTTAGTTTTTAATTTAAAAATATTTCCAACTTCTGCAGCCTTCTCCGGCGTTAAAGCTCCACCACACTTCGGACACGTAGATTGTTCGCCAAATATTTCGTCATTTACCGCAAGCTTACAAGTTCGACACAAATGAATTAAATCTTCCCCCGCCGAAGTTAAAGTTTGAAACTCGTGAGAATATTTAGAAAATGTTCCTCCAGACGCAAAAGTTAAAAACGTTTGATCGCCCAACCCTAAACGACTAAAAACTTTATGATACGCCTCGGTCGCTTTTTCATAATAAGCATCTAAATCCGCTTCATCCACATGGAAGGAATATAAATCCTTCATTCCAAACTCCCGGCCCCGCATCATACCCGATTTAGCTCTCGCCTCATCCCGAAACTTAGTTTGAATTTGGTATAAATAAAACGGTAAATCTTGATACGACAAATTGCGATCCGCAAGCGGAGTAACCACTTCTTCATGAGTTGGACCAAGGGCCATTTCTATTTTGGTGTTAGGACTAATAAATTTAAAAAGAACTTCTAAACTATCCCAACGACCAGTAGCTTCCCAATTAGCTTTCGGCTGAAGCACAGGCATCAAAATTTCCTGACCATTTATTGCTTCCATTTCTTCCCGCACAATATCCGTAATTTTCTTCACCGTTCGTAAACCCAAGGGCAAAAGGGTATAGACTCCCGCTTGGAGCTTATTAATAAATCCGGCCCGAATTAAGAGTTCGGCGTTCCTAGAAACCTCATCTTTAGGGGCTTCTTTTAGGGTTTTAGGGAAAAGCTTGGATTGGAGCATTAACCCAAGTATATCCAGTTTTTGAATAAAACAAAAACCCGCCATATAGACGGGTTAATTGCTAATTTCTACTTACTAAAACAACCTAATTAAATCCTGAGCTGTCACATAAAACATTAGAAGTAATAACAAAGAAATTCCAAAGGCATTCCAGTAGCGCTCTATATTAGCTGGTACTCGACGCCTAAAAATAACTTCTCCCAACACCAAAAATACTCTACCCCCATCTAAAGCTGGTAACGGCAAGATATTTAAAATTGCCAAATTAATAGAAAGCAAACCAAAAAAATGGGCTAAATAAGCAATTCCCATTTCTCCCGCCTGACCCGCCACCACCGCCACTCCAATTGGACCACTTAAATTAGAAGCACCCGATTCCGTAATAACTCGCCACAAACCCGAAACAATAAGCAACGAATAATTTACCGTTTCCTGGAATCCTTTAACTAGTGCCTCTAAAAAGTTGGCGCTCTCCCAACCAGTCTCTCCTACTGCCACTCCTAATGGACCCTCACCTACTGGCGGAGTGAGTCGTGGAGTAATTTTTACAAATTTAACTTCTTCTCCGCTTCTAATTTCTAAATTTAATTCTTGACCACGATTATTTTCTATTTGAGCAATAAATTGTTCGGCGCTTTCTATTTTTTGTTCACCTACTGACAAAATTGCATCGCCAAACTTTAATCCCGCCACTTCTGCTGGGGAATCTTTTACCACTGCCGAAAATATAACTTCTTGTCTCGCCCCAATAGTAAAAGCTACTGCAAATAAAAGAGCCGCTAAAAAGAAATTAGCTAATACTCCAGCTACCAAAATCCAAATTCTAGAAATGGCCGAATGATTACTAAAACTTCTCTTGGGGTCGGCTTCTTCACCTGGCATCTCTCCTTCTAAACGAACAAATCCACCTAGTGGCAAAACTCCAATTGTATATTCGGTTTCCCCTCTTTTCTTACGAAACCAACGCGGCGGAAAACCCACCGCAAATTCTTTTACCCCTACTCCTACTGACCGCGCGGCAAAAAAATGTCCAGCTTCGTGGATTAAAATTAAAATTGCTAAACCTAAAATTGATAGGAATATCATTCTTGAATTTCTTTTATTTTAGATACCACCAAAGATTCTATTTTATCGTTGGCATTATCCGTTATTTTTTGTACCTCTGCTCTTACCGAAAATCTTTGATCTTCCGTAATTTCTTTTTCTTTTTGAGCCACCTCAATCCGCTTATTAGCGTCGTCTCGCGCATGCCGAACTTTAATTCGTCCCTCCTCCGACATTTTCTTAACTAATTTAGAAAGTTCTTCGCGACGCTCGCCAGATAATTCTGGTAAAAAAGCACGGATACCAGTGGATTCCATTCTGGCGGATAAACCGGCCCCTACCCCCTCTATCGCTTTTAAAATAATCGTCAAAATTTCTTTATCCCACGGCTCCACGATTAATTCTCTAGGCGGATTGACGGAAATTGTGGCTACGTGTTTTAACGGCAAAGTTTGCCCATAACATTCCACCATTACATTTTCTAACATTGCCGAAGATGGTCGACTAGCACGTACTGCTCCTAACTCTTCCTGAGTTTGACGCAAGATCTGATCTATAGCCGATTGAAAATTTTTAGATATTTCGTGCATATATTTTTATAAATTAAATAATTCTTTTATCGCTCGCTCTTGAAGATTAGCATTCAGAGGCGACCGACGCAACGCAACTTCTTTATTTAAAAGCGCTCTAGCCAACTTTAATTTTCCCTTATTTCTAGCTTCCAACGCTGCATCTGCAGTTCTATTAGCTAACGAAGATTCTATTGCTCCACTTAATAAACGTAAGGCATAAGCCGGACGACCAAAAGAATTTTCTACTAGGTTTTTTATTTTATTAACTGGTACCTCTTTTTCTTTTAAAAACTTTTCCATCTCTAAATTAGTTAAACGAGAAAAATGAATTCCAATTAATCTAGATCGCAAGGTTGGTAATAGAAGTTCTGGTTCCGAAGCAATCAAAACAATTAACGAATGTTTAGGTGGTTCCTCCAAAATTTTAAGCATCGCATTTTGTGCTTGATCCGTTAACTCATCCGCTTGATCTAAAATTGCCATTCGACGCGGAGATTTCAAGGGAGTTTGCCACAAAAATTTTTGTAGTTTACGCGCCTCCTCTATTCCATAACCCTCCTCTGGATCTGGGGCTAACCGCAAAATATCTACCTTAGCTATCTCTCCCCAAGCTCCGTTTTCTATCCGACCCAACCAAGAATCAGCAAAACTTTTTTTACCAATTCCCTCTTCACCCCAAAACAACCAAGAGCCAGGTAAGTCCTGACTTTGAGTTAAACGTTCAAATTCTGTATAACGCTTTTCTAAACCAATTAATTTAGGAGCGTCGATTGAGGAGGGTTCTTTTATAGACATCTAAGTGACTTAGAACCGTCGCTGTTCCTTTAGATACACACAAAATTGGATCTTCCGCGAGATAAGCCGTCACCCCCAAAGATCGACGGAAAAATTCCGGCAACTCTCGCAACTGCGAACTACCACCCGACAAAATTATTCCCTTCTCCATAATATCCGCCGCTAATTCTGGTGGAGTCACATTAAACACGGACTGCACTGCATTCATAATTTCTACTAAATGCGGATTGACCGCTTCCGCTACTTCCGAAGAAGTTACGGATAAATCTTTTGGCAAACCAGATTGCAAATCACGTCCGCGAATCTTTATTTCTCTTTTCTCCCGATGATTCGGAATAGCAGTACCTACTCCAATTTTTATATTCTCTGCAGTTTGTTCGCCAATTGCTAAACCATATTTCTTACGAATGTATTCAGAGATGGCCTGATCAAAACGATTTCCCGCTACTCGTAGAGAGGCCCAATTTACAATACCACCCAAAGAAATTACTGCGACCTCCGTCGTACCTCCTCCAATATTTACAATCATATTGCCTTCCGCGGAATGAATCGGAATACCCGCACCAAGTGAAGCAAGTAACGGCTCTTTTACTAAATAAACTTCGCGCGCTCCACCCTCTTTAGCTGCGTTCATTACCGCTCGGTGTTCAGTAGAGGTAATACCAGCCGGTACAGAAATTACTACTTCTGGTCTAAATAAATTAAAGGAACCTACACTCTTACCAATAAAATATTTAAGCATGGCCTGAGTAATGTAATACTCGGCAATTACCCCATCTTTTAAGGGTCGATAAGTCACAATATCTTCTGGGGTCCGACCCACCATTTCTTTAGCTTCTGCGCCTACTGCTAAAACCGTATTATCTGGTTTTCTAAGAGCTACGACAGTCGGCTCATTAATAACAATCCCGCGCTCCGGCAGGAAAACTAAGGTATTGGTAGTGCCTAAATCTATACCAATTCTACGGGTGAACATCGCCTGAACCTTACCACTGGACCAGCCTTTTTTCAAACTTTCAGCTTTATCTAATCCCTATTATCCCTTATCATCTCTCCGATGACTTCAGGTAAACGGAAAGGCCTATTTTGGGCCACGGTCGGGATCTTTTTCCTAGTTGGCGCCTACCTCACCCTAACCGGCTTAGGTCTAGCTATTAACTGGCGAGAATTGAAACTTGTCCCTACCGGAAGTATTTATCTACGCTTCTCGGAAAAGCCCAGCCTAATAACCTTAAACGGCAAGGAGCGACCCCATTCTAGTAATTGGTTTGAATCGGGCCTGTTATTTAGAAATTTATTACCCGAGACTTACGTAGTTATCGCTAAATCTGAAAAATATATAACCTGGTCTAAATCTTTATTAGTTCCGGCTGGCGGAGTTTTAGCTCGCAACAATATTCGTTTATTTCCTATAGAATCCACCTCCACCCTAATTGCCACTAGCACCGAAAGCTTTTGGGTCTTAGGCGACGAAATGATTCTAAAACAATCCGGCACTCTTAAGTTCCGCGGATTAGAACTTAGGGGAAAAAATATAGTTAGCCAAAATTTTGAGAGCGATGAAATAATTGTAGAAGACAAGAACAAAAAACTATTTCTTATAAATCTAGACGCCCCGGAAACCGCGATTAATTTAAATCTTTGGTTTTCAGAATTAGCTGGTAGTAAATTAGCCGGCACTCCTAAAAATTTCTTCTTTCACCCCTTCAGCCCTAAAAAACTTTTTATAGAAACCGATAAGGGAATTTTTTTAGCGGATGAAAAGAAAAATGAATTAGAAAAATTTTCTAATCTTAAACCTACCGCTTTCGCTCTAAATGATTCCGGCCTAGTAAGTGCAGATAGCAAAAAAGTAGAAATCACCAAGTTTTTATTTGGTGGTAACTGGTCTGCCTCTACTAGTTTAAAAATTGCAGATTTAAAACCTAACTCTAATGCCAACCTAGTAGCGGGTTTAGACGATAAAGGGAAACTTTGGCTCTTTAAAAATTCCACCTCTACCTCCGAATTAGTGGAAAATAAAGCAGAAGAATACATGTGGAGCCCAGAGGGCGATCGTCTACTCTTCTTAAGTCGCAATCTTCTCCATGTTCTTTATTTAGACAAATGGGAAGAAGACTTCCGAAAAAACATTGGTGATAAATTAACTCTCGCTCCCGAACACGAGGGCCGAATCTATAAAATAAATTGGTTCGATAATAACCACTTAATAGGCCTCTGGGATGACGAGTTAAGAGTTGTTGAGGTAGATGAACTCTTACCCCTAAATGGAACCGTCTTAGCTAAAGGAGTTAAAGACTACAAACAATTTGGTAACTTACTATTTTATCTCTCCGTAAACGGCGAACTTCGCAAAATGGAATTGGAATAAAAAAGACTAAGAATTTCTTAGTCTTTTTTGTTTTCAAAAATCTTTACATATTCCAAATACCTACCCCCTATCTCTGCCACTGTTTCCACTCTAGTAGTTTCCTGATTGTCATGTCCTAAAAGAGGATCCTTAAAAATAGTTCGTCCCACCGCAAAACCCACCACTCCTCTTACCGTGGCTCCAACTCGTAACCAATTCTCTACTCTTTCTTTATTTTCATCCCGACCCAAAATTACTAGTCCTCGATCCAATCTATTTCCACCTTGCACCGCAAGTGCTACCTCCGAGAGCTCTATCGGGTCATCTATTCCTTCTATCTTCCAAATCTGAGGCTCAATTCCTTCCGCATAAAATTCTCGAATTGTAGTTCTAATTAATTCTGGCCGAAGATGCATTTCAAATGCCTCTACTGAAACGTCACTATCTGCTTCCGTTTTTATAATTAAAACTTCTAATAAAAATTTTATATTACGAGTCGCACAAGCCTCACTCACCATCTTTAATTTATCTTTTAGTCGAGAGTTTTTTAAACCATCATCGTTTGGACTATATCGAATTAAAACCTTTCCATACTCTGGACTCCACTTATCCAATCTTTCCACAAATTTTTTATCTCCCTCCAATTCCAATTCTTCCGTCCCCGACTTTTCTAAAGTTAAAATTCTACGCAAACCAGCCGTTTTTGCTTCAATTAATATTTCCGAACCATATTCCTCATCCACTAAAATTGCCGCCGCCTCCTTAGGGGCACCATGTTTAATAGCCCAAAGTATTCCTTCGTAGATTAAATGTTTATAATCTTTTATTTTTTCTGCATCCTCTCCAAAAAATTTACGAAAGTTACTACGGTGATCAAAGGGTAAAATATAAAGTTTTTCCATATAAGGTTTCTCTTAAATTAAAATTTTATTGTCCCAGTAGAAAAATTGGCCACCAACATTTCTTCTAATTTTTCCTCTGTCCCTGCTAAACGAATTGCTAACTCCAACCACAAAGCTTCTTTTTGGTGATAAGCATAACCCTTCTCCCCATCTGGAAAATTAATTATGGACATTAAGGAATCTTCTAAATCAAAACTAACTACCTCCCCATCCAAAAATTCTGCTACTGAATCCATTCCCTCCCACAACTCCAAATCTAAAGAATGGGCCTTACCAAAAACTGCCAAATCTCTTTCCGCACGTCGCCAATGTAAAGCCTCTGGATTAACCCTAGGCAACAACAAGCGTAAGTCGGTTGGATCTTCTTTATCTAAATAACGTTGAACTATTAACCATTCCGCTCCCTCCACCGATTTTTTTTCTAAAATATCTCCGCGCAAAAAAGAAGCTAATCGCTCGGCAAAATTTGGTTCCCCCGCTACAGCTCTAAATAACTTACTATAAAAAGAAACTTCTCGTAAATAATGAAAAAGCAAAGCAAAGTCTCGAAGTAACGCTCCCGGAATTTCTGGTTTTAACGGATTTAAAAAGATAACCCCCAACTCTTTTAGGTGACTTACATTGTGTCTCTTTTTGAGAATAAACTTCTCCGCCACCGGCAACCAAACACTGCTCAAGACTTGAATTTTTATTTTTCGCTCTTCAAAATCCGCAGGCGTTAATTTGGAATATGCGGAAGCAAAAGTTTCGTGCATCCATTCTTTAGTTTCTAAAAACCGAAGAGCGCTAAAAATTTCCGTAATTTCATATTTCTGTAAAAGCTCTTCTACGCTAGTAACCCCGGTAAAATCCATTACTCCCTGTGGCGGACGCTCTCTTAAAATATCCTGGGCCTTATCCAATTTTAAAAACCAACCCATCTGCAAACCACTCGCCATCTCACAATGTTTTACTGCTTCTTCAAATGGATTTTCGCCAAATATTTTTCTTATTTTTGAGTCTTGGATTATTACTTCTTTGCCCAAACGAAAACGTAAATCCAGCGGATAATTCTCCAATATTTTTAATTCACTTTTAAACTTATTTATTTTGCTCTCTATTTCTTCTGCGGTCTGTTCTAAAAAACCAGCTGAAATTTCAGTTGGTAAAGCTTGCTCCAAGTTTTCTGGAAGCGTTCCTAAAATTTTGGAAAGCTTTAAGGCGCCTTGATTCATTAAGAGATTTTTTTGATTGTTAATTCTTTCCAACGTGGGGCTTTTAATTGAGCAGCTCGCAAAATACCCGTCTGAGCTCCAATTGTTTCTACCATAGATGTGGCATTAGCCGAAGCTACTCGCAAGGCCTCGGTTATTGGCTTATTACGAATAATAGACGCTACAAAAGCCGAACCAAAAGAATCCCCGGCACCGGTCCGATCTGCAATTTTCTTTTCTGGAAAAACACCTACATGATAAATTCCAGAATTATCCTTAGCCCAACTTCCTCGTGGACCATCGGTGATAACCGCTACTCCACTCGGAATTTTGCGAAGCATTGCTACAGGATCTGCCGCCGGCGGTAAATTAACCAACATTCCAGCCTCTTCTCTATTTACTAACAACACCGAAATATCCGCTAAACGTCGCACAAAATCTGCTCGATGAATAAAACTCTTGGAGGGATTAATTGCCAAACGAATCCCCTTCTTAAGGGCCACATTCATTAACTTAAAAATTATTGGTGCGGTAATGCGACCCGGCACCACATACCACCAATCACTAGCCAAAGCTCCAGCTGGCACATCTTTCTCGGTTAAATTATCTGAAGCTCCACGGTGCGAAAAAACTAATCTTTCTCCGGCTTTATTTAAAGCAATTGCACTTAAAGCAGTAGCATTTTTTGCATCCCAAGCCGAAAAAACTTTTATTCCTTCACTTTTTAAATTTTGAACAATTTTTTTTCCCGACTCATCTTTACCTAAACGAGCCACCAATCCAGTCTTTAATCCAAAACGAGCAAAGGTAATCGCCGCATTTGCTGCCCCTCCACCCAACCCCTCATATACTGATTCTGCTTCTCGTTTATCTCCCCAGGTAAGCGGTCCATCCTCGGAGCCCACCATGGTCCAATCTCGACTAGCAGTTCCGATGGTTACTATTTCTAAATTATTTTTCATTATTTTTTTCTTTGAATAACTTTTTTTCCGGCTTTTATTATTTCTTCTTTATTTAAACCATAAAAATCCAAAAGCTCACTCGGTTTACCCGATTGACCAAATTCATCTCTCATTCCAATCCGTTCTAAAGGCATTGGAGCCTTAGTAACTAAAAGTTCCGCTACCGCACCTCCCAATCCACCAATAATCTGATGCTCTTCCACTGTCACTACCGCCCCCGCTAATCTAGCAAAATGTAAAATTGTTTTTTCGTCTAAGGGCTTTATTGTGTGCACATTTAAAACTGCTACCGAAATTTTTTCTTTTTCTAAATCCTGGGCCGCAACCATCGCCTCATACACTAATGGACCACAAGCACAAATCAACAAATCTGGTTTTTTCTTATTTGGTTCCCAAAATAGTTCCGCCCGACCAAGTTCAAAAGATGTTTCTTTAGACGTAATTGTTCTGGTTTTTTCTCTAGCAAAACGTAAATAAATAGGACCCCAAATTTTAGAACTAATTAAAGTTGCTTTACGCGCCTCCTCTGCATCACACGGAACCACTACCTTCATATTTGGCATAGTCCGCATTAAAGCTACATCCTCCAACATTTGGTGTGTCGCTCCATCTGGACCCGTATAAAGACCCGCATGATGTCCAGCAATTTTCACATTTGCGTCATTGTAAGCGATGGTTGTACGAATCTGTTCCCAATTCCGACCCGGCGAAAATGCCGCATAAGACGAGACAAATGGAACTTTACCAGAAACCGCCAAACCTGCGGCTACCGTTACCATATTTTGTTCCGCTACTCCCATCTCAAAAAACCGATTTGGAAATTCTTTAGCAAAATCCTCCGTACGAGTAGATTCTGTAAGATCCGCGCATAAGGCCACCACATTTTTATTTTCTCTACCAGCTTCTACTAAGCCCTCACCAAAACCGGCCCGAGTTGGTTTTAACTCACACTCTTCGTTTAAAACCTTAGAATTTAATTTTAAATTTGGATTCAACATTTTATTCGTGTTCACTTTGTATGCGATTCCCCAAAGTTCGCAATTCCTTCAAAGCCGATTTAGCCTCCTCTTTAGTTGGGGGCTTACCATGCCAACGATAATCTCGCTCCATAAAACTCACCCCTTTCCCCGGAATGGTATTAGCAATAATTACAGTTGGTTTTTCATAAATTACCATCGCTTCTCGCGTAGCATCTACGAATCTAGAAATATTGTGTCCATCAATTTCTAACACGTGCCAACCAAAAGCTTCATATTTTTCTCGCAAAGATTCCAATGGCATAACATCCTCGGTAAATCCATCAATTTGAATATTGTTACGATCTATAACCACGGTTAAATTGGATAATTTATATTTAGCCGCCGCTATTACCGCCTCCCAAGTATTCCCCTCGTTGTGCTCCCCATCCGATAACAAACAATAAACCCTATGTTTGGCCCCATCTAAACGGGCAGCTAAGGCCACCCCAATCGCCTGAGATAGGCCAGACCCCAAGGGACCAGAAGTAGTCTCTACTCCCGGCAGTGATCCACGGTGTGGGTGACCCTGCAACCGAGAATGTATTTTTCTTAAAGTATTAAGCTCCTCTACCGGAAAATAACCCGCTAAAGCTAAAGTGGCGTACTGCACCGGACAAATATGGCCATTCGACAAAATCAACCGATCTCGCTCCTCCCAATTGGGTTTTTTAGGATTGTGATGTAACACATGAAAATATAAGGCAGTAAAAATATCCGCCATACCTAGCGGACCAGCAGAATGTCCCGAGCCAGCTTCTACCAACATTTCTACTACCTGCTCGCGAATACGATTAGCAGTTCTTTCTAAATATAAAAGCTTGGAGTCCGAAAGAGATTCCATATTGTTTAATTATACCGTAAAAACGAAACTCTACCGAACTTATTTCTATAAACCAATTAAATTCCTTAAAAACTTATATTTTTCCTTTATATCTTGTGCTTCAAATAAAGCAGAGGCAACCGCAAAACGATTAGCTCCCGCCACAAATAACGCCCCCAAATTATTTTCATTTATTCCCCCATCCACCTCCAAATTACAATCTGGAAAAACACTTTTTATTTTTTTAATTCGCAAAATTGTATTCGGATCTTGTACTCGACCAGACTCCCCCGGAGTTACCGTCAACAACTGAAAGGATTTAAAACCTAAAACTGCATATGAGGTTAAGGTTTCTAAAGCGGTATCCGCATCCACCGAGATTACAAATTCTAAATTTGGATAAGCTTCTTTTAAAATCTTAGCCTTCTCTAGGCTTACACATTCTGCTTGTACAATAACCCGAATCGCTTTATCTGCCCCCGCCTGAAGAGCTGGGAGTGGATTATTAACCATTAAGTGGGCCTCAAAAGATTTACCGGAATAAATTAATTGAGACCAATTACAAAAATTCGGCTTAGCCAACCACGAACCATCGGCAAAATCCACGTGAATTATTTCCGCACCAGTAGAAATTGCACTAGCAAGTTGTTTTTTAAACGAATCCTCCTCTAAGGTATTTAGAGCTGGATAGATCATAATCTTTTCCCTCTCTCTAAAATTTCCGCTTCAATTTTTTCTATCTGTCTTAGTCTTCGTCGGTGTCGTTCCTCATCCGAAAATGGGGTCTGCAACCAAGCAGTAATTATTTTTAAAGCTTCTTCCACGCTGGTATGCCCGGAAGCCAAACACAAAATATTTGCATCGTCCTCCTTCCGACTATCGTAGGCTTGATCTGCAGAAAAATTTAAAGAAGCTCGCACGTTTGGATATTTGTTGGCAGTTATACACATTCCCACCCCAGAACCACAAATTAAAATTGCTTTAGATCGATCAAAATCAATACTTACTTTTTCTGCAACCTTCTTAGCAATTTCTGGATAATCATCATCCGGCGTAAGGGTAGCTAAACTCAAATCCGAAATTGGATAGGCTCTTTCCGTTAGAAATTCTTTTATTTTTTCTTTTAACTCAAACCCCCGATGGTCCGCACCTAAATAAATCAACATATTGGTATTATATGCCTTCTAAACTAGGTTGAAAATCCTGATTCAAAATAACTTTTTTTGCCTCTACTTTAGTTATTTTTCCATTGCGAACCAAAACCTCCAACACCATTCCCTCCATAGTGTTCTTAGAAAAAGGTTGGTCAAAGATAAAATTACCCAAACTATAAGCAATCCAACCCCCACCATATTCCTCTATAGGCTGAGTTACATGAGGATGATGTCCAATAACCAAATCTACCCCCTTTTCTATTAATCCTCTATAAATTTCTCTTTGTTGTGGATTAGGAATTTGCTCATATTCCGTACCAGTGTGCCAAGACACAAAAAGTAAATCACTCTCTGCTTTTAACCGTTTAATATCCGACAAAACCTGATCTTCATTCCAATCACTAATTCCAGGATTTTCTTCGTTGGCAATTAAACTTTTTGGATATAAATCAGTGTAGGCTAAAAAACCAATTTTAGTTCCATTAACTTTAAATATATTGCCAGAATTGGCTTCTTTCTTATTTACTCCAGCACCCAAAGAAACAATATCCGCTTCTTTTAACACCTCAACTGTATCTACTAAAGCCTCTGCGCCCCAATCCCAAATATGATTATTAGCTAACGAAACCACATCTATACCAGCCGCTCGTAATCCTAAGACAGCTCGCGGATCAGCCCGAAAAGAATAAATACTTCCTTGATTATTTCCCCTATTCGAAATTGGACCTTCTAAATTTCCAAATACAAAATCTGCCCCACTTAAATATTTTTTTATTTTCTTAAATGGAAACTCCCAATCCCCCAACTTTTCCATTTTGGTACCTACATTTCTAGAGAGCATTATATCTCCCACAAAAATCAAAGTGCTGGTGGGAGCATTCCGCCGAATATTATCCTGCAATTGATTAACCGCAACCGAAAA
Organism: uncultured Candidatus Saccharibacteria bacterium; assembly: GCA_964536045.1. Lineage (GTDB taxonomy): Bacteria > Patescibacteriota > Minisyncoccia > UBA6257 > GWB1-50-10 > CAZHWX01. Next base: position 17,027 of record CAZHWX010000001.1, on the reverse strand, counting down.
AGTATTTGCCGAATTAGCCAAAGAATTTGTTTCTTGTCTTAACTCACCAGTCCAAATAATCAAACCTAGAAGCCAAACTCCTATCGCAAAAAGTGTAGCCCAGATAAAAACTCGCATTCGTTATTAAACCTGCTCCAAATGTTTTATTAGAGTACTAACATACCCAGCCTCATTGTCATACCAAGAAATTATTTTTACCAAATTTCCATCTACCACCTTAGTAAAATTCAGATCTGCAATTGCTCCGTATTCCTTACCCACAATATCCGAGGACACATATTGTTCCGTAGTTACCGTAAATATTCCTTGCCAACGAACCTCTTTAGAAGCTTGAACTAAAATATTATTTATTTCTTCTTCGCTGGTTGGTCGCTTAGTAACCAAAGTTATATCTGCTAACGACCCAGCAACTACCGGCACTCGAAACGCAACCCCATCAAATTTTCCGGATAATTCTGGCATTACCCGAGTTACTGCAATTGCCGCTCCCGTGGTAGACGGCACAATGTTTTGTGCTCCTGCCCGACCCCGCCTAAAATCTTTTCCTTTAACTGGGGAATCCACCATAGACTGGGTAGCGGTATAAGCGTGCACCGTAGACAACATCGCTTTTTCTATGCCAATAGTTTCTTCCAAAATTTTAATAATCGGCGAAGCGGCATTAGTAGTACACGAACCATTAGAAGTTATCTTACAAGTTTTTTGTAACTCTCCAGTTCCTACCAAGAAAGTTTGACCAAGTTCTCCGTCTGCATCTTTAGCCGGTGCAGACAAAACCACATGCTTTGCTCCTGCCTTTATGTGGGCCTCTGCCGCCACAAAAGATTCAAAGACCCCAGTGGATTCCACCACCACATCCACCCCTAATTCACCCCACGGTAAAGTTGCTGGATCCTTAATGCTTAAAAATTTTATTTCTTCTCCAGCCACTAATAAATTACCACCCTCCGTTAAAACCATCTTTTCATAATTTCCATAAACTGAGTCGTGAGCCAATAAATAAGCTAGGTTCTCCAAATCCCCCAAATCATTTATCGCCACAATTTTAAAGTCCGCTCTACCCTGCAACTTTCTAAATAAAAGCCGGCCAATCCTGCCAAATCCATTAATCGCAATTTTCTTCATTTCTATATTCTATAACCCTTTTAATTTTTGGCTATTCACGAGCGGTCTAGCCTTAATTAGATCCCCGACCTCCGCACTCAACAACTGGGCCCGACCAGCTCTCAACTCCAACACTCTCTCCACAGGAATTGGCGGTTTATATTGCATTAAACCCTCTTCCGGTACTCCCGGCTCCGGTTGCACATTTGCATCTATATCCGCTATTCGATTATCTGAATCAATCCAAATTATATCGATTGGAAACTTCATATCTTTCATCCAAAACGGATAAATTCCTGGATCCTCAAAAATAAAAAGCATTCCCTCGTTAATATTTAATTTTTCCCTACCCGATAAGCCTAAATTACGACTCTCTTCATCGTGCGCCACCTCCGCAATTATTATTTGATCATTTATTTTTACCTCCGCCTTATTTTTAACCGCCTCTAAACGATTAAAATATGGTACCGAAAAAAAAGTAACCGAAGCTATCGCTCCAAAAACTATAAAAAGCACTCTAGTAATCGCTGGAAGCATACTTTGATTATACCTTATGACTAACGGTATAATCAGGGGGTCCGCTACAAATATCGGATACTCGGAAAGGTCGTCTAATAAAACGAATCAACTATGAATATTTTTAATTGGATGCGTAAGCCAGATGTAGGAATCTTCCTCATTCGCTTAGCAGTTGCAGTAGTTTTTCTATCTCACGGAATTAGTAAGTTAATTAACCTAGATGGAACTATTACTTTTTTTGGCACCTTAGGCCTCGGCCCAATCTTTGTCTATTTGGTTAGCCTTGTAGAAATTGTGGGTGGTTTAATGATGTTAGTTGGCTTTAGTACTCAGATTGCTGGCTTACTTCTAGCAATCGTTATGATTGGTGCGCTAGCCTTAGTTAAACTCCCTGGTGCCTTTGGCAAATGGGAAATTGATTTAGTAATGCTACTTCTCTCATTAGGTTTAGCTTTTGCGGATAACGGTAAATATGCGATAGAAAAAGAGTGTTGCTCTTCCTGTCCAGATTGTAAATGTAATTCCACTAAACCGATTCAAGGTTAAATAAACAAAAGAAAAATCATCACGAATATCGTGAGGATTTTTTTATTAATAATTGCATGCCCAGTCCTTTCTAGAAAAAGACCAGGCAGCAGGGGTCTAACTAAAAATTCTCGCAGGTCTCCCTTAAACAAAGAATTTAAAATAACTCAAACATCCACGCCGTAACCGGGAGCTTCCCCCGAACCAGGATATTTGTTTATGTCGCCCCAAATTGAAACAGTAATAAAATCTACTGCTTCTTTCGAACGAGAAAGTGGGTTCGAACCACCGACCTTCAGAGTGGCACTCTGATGCTCTACCACTGAGCTATTCTCGTTTCGTACAGGGAGAAGGACTCGAACCTCCAACCTCCACCCTGGCAGGGTGGCGCTCTCCCAATTGAGCTATCCCCGTGGCGGGGCAAGAAGGATTCGAACCTTCGGCCTCCGGATTAATAGTCCGACGCTCTACCACGACCGAGCTCTTGCCCCTTAAAATAGCTGTCACCTAATCTAATAAATCTCTATCTTTTGGTCAAACTCCACATCTTCAAAAAATTCACATATGCGAATTTTTTGAAAACGCCATAATTACACCAAAAATCAATCAACTAATTAACAACTTCATAAACCGCAACTCCAAAAGCTACGGACACATTTAAAGACTCCTTGCTCCCCCTCATTGGAATTTCATAAATCCCATCACAAACTTTCAAAATATTTTTCGGTAACCCAGTTACCTCGGTTCCCATCACAATTAAAACTTTCCTAGATTTTGGTAATTTTTTAAAACTCTTAGAATTTTTATCCTGCTCAATAGCACAAATCTGCCAACCTTCTTTTTTAAGTTTCTTAAGTAGGGTTAATACGTTTGGAGCTTGCTCCCAAGCCACGCTAGTCTCGGCACCCAACGCCACCTTAGCCAGATCCTCTCGTGGCTTACCTAATCGATTAAGTGGGGTTGGAGTAATTCCACCTAAATAAATTTTCTCCACCCCCGCTCCATCCGCGGTGCGAAAAATAGACCCCACATTTTCAATACTCCGCACATCCACCAACACTACGGCAATTTTCATAAATTAATAATTGTTTTTATTTTTTAAAAAGTAAATAAAAAGCCCCCGAAGGGGCTTTTGATTTTTAACGCTTTCTCCACTGTTGTGGCCGACGAGCCTTACGCATACCTGGATGCTTACGCTCCACCATACGCGAATCTCGCTTCAAGAAACCGAGCTGTTTCAATTTGGTTCTCCAAATTGGATTCATCGTAATTAAAACACGGGAAATACCGTGACGGATGGCTTCTGCCTGAGCATTAGAACCACCTCCCACAACCTGCACGGTAACTCTATACTCCTTTAAAGAGAGTTGATCAAAAGGCGAGGTTACAATCCGAGTCTGCTTCAATAAAGAAAAATATTTGGTTAAAGATTTATCATTTACTTCCACCACCTTCTCATTATCTTTTAATTTTACGGTATATAAACGAACCCGAGCGATCGCAGTTTTACGACGACCGACGGCCTCAATATATTTATCAATCTTTGCTTCCTTTTTTACTGCTGGTTTAGTAGTAGCCATAAAATTATTTTTCAATTGTCATCCGACGCAAACGCTTAGCCGCCAAACGATTTTTCGGTAACATTAAACGTACTGCCCGACGCAACACAAAGGTTGGGTTACGAGCAAAAACGTCTCGGAATTTTTTCTCATTCAAGTGACCTAAGGCACCAGCATGACGATAATAAATCTTTTCATCAAACTTGCTAGCTTCTACATCCAAAGCTTTTAAGTTAGTAATAATAACCTTATCCTCCCCTTCTTTGTTGGGATTATATTTAGGGCTGTTCTTACCCTGCAAAATAACAGCGATTTGAGAAGCCAAACGGCCAAGCTTCTTATTGGTTGCGTCGATAGTATGAGTCATAGTCTTAAACTAATTGAATGCTGGCCATTTTAGAGCCATCGTGGACCCGAGCCTTGGCTTGCTTCACCACACGAGTGTAACCACCCTTACGATCTTTATAACGAGGAGCTAATTCGTGATACACCTTGTGAGCGGCAGTCTTAGGTAATTTCTGAATAAGCATTCTCAAGCCAGCTAAATTCTGCTTTTTTCCGTAAGAGATATAACGCTCCACAATTCCTCGCAACTCCTTCGCTCTCGCTTCAGTGGTAGTAATCTTTTCGTGAGTTACCAACTGACCCGCCAAGTTGCGTAAGAAGGCTCGGCGTTGACCGGTTTTTAAACCAAATTTTCTTCCTCGCTTTAAATGGCGCATAGTGTTTTATTCTTTCTAACTAATTTTTATTTTTTCTTTCCCTTCTTGGTGGATTCTACTTCCAACTTCTGAACTTCCATCTGAGAAACTTTATCAAAATGGTCACGCAAAATATTGGCCGCTTTGTGAACCGCCTCCGATGGGCTAATAGTACCATCCGTTTCTACATCTAAAGTTAAGCGATTAAAATCCGTTCTATCCCCTACGCGCATATTTTCTACTAAGACGGCAGCGCGCACTACCGGAGAAAACAAGGAGTCCAAAACTATGGTACCTACTGGTAAACGCTCTAAACGGCGAGTTTCGCTAGGTACATAACCCAAACCCTTTTCTACGGTGATTTCCATTTCCAATTCTGCATTCTTCTTAGTCATGGTGGCTAAGTGTAAATCCGTATTTACTACTTGCACTAACGGACTGGATTGAATGTCTCCCGCGGTCACCTCAGTTTCTCCCTTCAAAGAAAGAGTTACTACCTGTGGCTCATCCGCAAAGAAGTGAAAACGAACCTTTTTTAAATTCAAACAAAATTCCACAATATCTTCTACCATACCTGGCAAAGTAGAAAATTCATGATCTACACCCTTAATTTTTATTTGGGTAATAGCTGCACCCGGCAAAGACGAAAGCAATGCACGACGCAAAGCCGTACCTAAAGTTGCACCATAACCGGTGTATAAACCTTCGACGTGAAAAACACCAACGTTGTCTTTCTCCGAAACCGTCTTGATGGAAACCGTCTCGCTTAAGTGTGAGTATTTCATTTTGTTTAACGGGAATAATACTGTCCGACCAAGGCGACATCAAACGGAAATTGCAAATCTTCCGGCTTAGGAAGTGCACTAACCGAACCTTGGAGTTTATCAGCATCTAATCGCAACCAAACCGAAGGCTTATGGGCCTTGAGTCGCTCGGCCAAACCCTCAAAGAGTTTAGACTCACGAGACTCTGGTCGGATGGCGATAATGTCTTTGACTTTAACACGACTCGAGGAAATTGTCACCTTTCTACCATTCACCACAATATGACCATGACTAACGAGTTGACGAGCCACTCGCATAGAGCGAGCTAGGCCCAAAAGAAACACAGTAGTATCTAAACGCATATGCAAAGCTACCATCGCCTCTGCGCCCGTGCCAGAGAAGGTTTTTTGCATCTGTTTATTATTCAAACCAAACGTAACTTGGATTTTTTGTTTCTCCTGTAATTCTTTAGCAAAATCGGAAAGTCGAGCTCGGCTATTTGGACCATGCGGACCTGGCTTATATGGGCGACGAACTACGGCCGATTTTGGAGTATACGAACGCTCTGCTTTTAAAAACAGTTTAGTTCCGAGTGATCGCTCCTTTTTTTCTTTTATGATTGCACGCATGGATTTATTTTTTTAAACGCGACGGACCTTGCGAGGTCGTGGACCGTTATGAGCAACCGGAGTCATATCTTTAATAGATGAAATATTAAAACCCGCAGTAGCAATAGTACGAATAGCGGAATCTCTACCCTTTCCAATACCAGTTATAAAAACTTCTACATTGGTAGGACCAGAACGCTTAACTTTTTCGGCAATAGCTTCAATAACCTTAGAAGCCGCAAAAGGAGTAGCTTTCTTAGGACCCGAAAAGCCGACCGAACCAGCCGACATCCAAGCTAAAGTAGCACCCTTCTGATCGGTGATGGTTACAATAGTATTGTTAATAGAAGCCTGAATATAAATTCGACCACTATCAATGCGTTGACGAGAAACCGTCTTGACCGGAGCCTTCTCGGCTACTGCACCCGCTTCTCCTTTTTGTACTGATTTTCTTTTTCCCATAATTTTATTTCAAATCCACCTTACGCTTACCACTACCCGCGGTCTTTCTTACGTTACCACGAACAGTTCGGGAATTGGTTTTGGTCCGTTGGCCACGAGTCGGTAATCGGCGCTGATGACGAGTTCCACGATAAGCCTTGATGTCTTTCAAGCGAGCAATATTTTGACGAATCTGTTGTCTTAATTCACCCTCTACTTTTAATTTCTTTTCAATGTAGGCCTGAATCTTGTTAATCTCTTCCAAAGTTAAGGTCTTAGCCCGTTTGGTTGGATCAATTTTAACCTCGGCCAAGATATCTTTAGCCAAAGAACGCCCTACACCATAAATATAGGCTAAGGAAAAATCGATTCTCTTTTCGTCTGGGATGTTAGTTCCGGAAATACGCATGTTTTTAACCTTGTCTTTGTTTGTGTTTCTTAGTTTCACAAACAACATAAACCCGTCCCTTGCGACGAACGGTTTTGCACTTATTACAGATTTTTTTTACAGAAGAACGTACTTTCATTTTGTTTATAAGCGACGTACTATGCGTCCTCGATTTTCGTCGTACTTGGTCATTTCGACCACTACCCGATCGCCGGGTACTACGCGAATCCGATTCAACTTAAGCTTGCCACCCAAGTGAGCCAAAATTGGCCGATTATCCTCAGTTAAAGAAACCCGAAATAAAAGACTCGGTAGAGCTTCGGTTATTACCCCCTCTACCTTAAATACTTCGGTTTCACTCATTTATGAAGACAAACGGGTGTCATTATATGGAAAGGGGTTAAGAGAGTCAAGGGGGAACCCATATTTAAAGCTATTCAAAAATAACCTCTATCCGAGTTGGATTATTTGGCATCGACTTTACCCAAAAAGGCCAAAAATTTACCGATACCCTATCCAAACCCGGCAAATCAAATAAAACTTTTTTTATCTCCTCCTCATTTAAACCCTTAAGTTTTTCGGATAGTCCTTCTTTATCTACTTTCTCTTCAAAAACAATAGTTCCAGTAGCTCTAAAAACCATACTCCCCGAAGCCCAGCTCATTTGAGGCTCGGTATATCCCACCGAAAAATCTCGAATAGTGAGTGTATTCTTTTTTTCTAATTTTTTAGCCGATAAATCTGTTAAAACACTTTTTAACATCTCGGTTTCAAAAACTAAACTACGCAACTCACCTTCTACAAAAACTGAAAACTTACTTTTATCTGCTACATCAAAATCTACCTCCTCCCTAACCAATCTAAAGTCCTCTACCCCTGGCAATAAAGTAAAATTTTCCGACATCAAAACCGAGGACTCTCCCCGTAGAGCAGACTCTAAATCAGAGGCTAAATTTTTCTTTACCAACTCTATTTCTCCCGCCACCGGCGCTGCTCGTTCTCCCTCAAAGCCGCCACTCATAGCCATGGCTGATTCCGCATAAAATTTTTCATAACGAGGGGTTCCCTTAAAACCTGGAATTTTCCAAAGTTTAGTTGGTGGAATATTACCCTCTGACCCAGACTTGTCTGCAGTAACCGCAACCGTAATCTGACCCGGCACCAAAACTCCCTCCGAATTTTTTTTACCTCCTGGCACTGTAGTTTTTTCGTCTAAACGAAATACCACTCCCTCTGGAGTTTCAAAACGAGTAGTGGCCACTAAAGTTTGAGGGGTAGTGCCAAACGCATTAAATATAGTTAGTTGTCCCTTAGCTTTCTCCAATACCTTAACCGTAGAAGTAGAAGTTAAAGTTTTTTCTAAATTTCTTTTTGCCGAAATCATTTCCCCTGGCAAAACAGAATTACTAGAAACTACGGGGACTGAAACCTCCGTAGATACTTTAATGGTTTCATTTATTTGAACCGGCCACGGATGTAATACCACTCGCACCGTACCTCGCGGCAAAACCCAATTAGCAATTACTAAAATTACACCTACTAAAATAAGGCCCACTCCATAACCTAGAGCCTTTTTAAAACTCCAATTTTTGTGCTCCTCTGGATTACGACTTAAAAATTTATGCTCTTCGGGGCGCGGACCACGAGCCAAAAAATCTGGTAGTCGAGCCTTTATCTCTCCTCGCCTAGACACAATATCGGAAACTGAAGGACCCTTCCTAGTTGGCATCCTCACATTAAAACCTGCCACCCTCGCTAATTTAGCGTCGGATTCGTTTAATACCTCTAAAACCAAATCAATTTTATTAGCCCTAGCCTCCTCTCTTAACTCCGCAAAAGTTTTTGCCGAAAATTTAGTTTTCTCGGAAATTCTTAAAACCACAGATTCTCCACTTAATAACTCTAACTCCTCCTGCCAGTCTTTTTTATCTGTATTTAAATTCCGCTCCAAAAATATTTTTGGCATTACTGGTTTATTTTATCACGAATAGAAAAACTCAACCTATTTCTAAAAAATATTTTACTAAACAACCTCCAACTCACTCAAAAACGCCTCATAAGTTCCCATCATCTCTACTGCCTGTTCACGAGTTACAGTAAACCCTGGACGGTGGACTAAGGCATTACGAATCCGGTGAGCCCGACGTAAATCTTCCAATCTAGAAAACTCTTGGCTATTAAGTTTTTCTAAGCGCTCCATCATGGTATTACCTGGTAAACCTAATCGCTTTAAAACATCATCCACAAAAGTATCTGCCTCGATAATAGTTAAAACGTACGAGGCGGGTGGATTAGTTTCCGCCTTAGCTTTTATTTTTTCCCACGCCATTTGCAAGCTAGCATCGTTTTTCAATAACATAAATCGCTCCCGAGGAGTATGTTTTAAGGTAAATTCTGGTCTAATTTTTAACCCCTTACGCAAAAAATAAACCGCTCCAAAAAGCAGAACCGCATCCAACACCAAAAAAACCCAACGAGCTATTTCTAAACCGAATTGCCAACTACCTGGTAAATTTAAGTTCATTGAAATTTTTCTATATCACTTTCTCCTCCAAAAATCTGCAAACCGGCGGGCAAACCAGATTTACGACTTTCTACTCGTTTTAAGTGGGGCGCAGTTAAGACTACAGAGGTTGGTGGATGGAAAATGGTAGCTACCGCCTCTACCCCCATTAAAAACCTCTTAGAGGCATTATTACGATGATAGCGATAGGAAGTTATGATCTGACCCCAAAAAGTTTCTGGGGGTGGAAGTCGATTTTTAAGAATATGTAAAAACCAATGCTTTCTAAAAATTATTTTCTTTACTTTAAATGGCGCCTTAGCCCCCTTTAAAACATCCGTTCCGCCATTTGCTTTAAAAGAATTCAAATTTAAACCAGCGTACTGATTAAAGGCTCCAATTACCGCTCCTCGCACATAACCATCCGCAAATCCATCCTTAGGACCAATATAACCAACTCGAATTAGAGTATCGAAGGAAGTCTTAGATAGATTTTGCTCCACCGCAGCTAACTGTTCGGCTCTACCTGGTGGATGCGGAACCGCAACTTTTTGTCCACCCACTTCTGCGGTTTCTGGAGCCCTTAATTTTTTAAGTTCTCCTTCCCCTGCTTTTTTTAAAGCGTCTCCCGCTGGCGCAATAATCGTATGAATAAAAACCGTTTCCCCTACCCTAATTTTTCCTAATACTTCTAATAAGGAAGAAATAGGATCCATCCGACCTTCTCCACTACTTTCAAATTTTGGATATGTTTTGATTGGAAAAGCCTCCGCCTTGTCCAAAATAAATTCGGTACCCCAGAGATTTTGATTACGCGCCTCCAATTCATGCGCGTCCTTTGGTAAATCTGGCGCATAATCTTTAGCATTAGTAACCTCTATTTCTGGATAGTAAGAAAAAATAGTTGCCTCCAAAAAGTCTCGATGACTTTCCGGTACTCGTAAGAAAAATTTAGTTTCCCCACCCGAACTAACTATTTCCAAGGAAAACCATTGAGTTACTTCTCCTTTCTTATATTTATCTTTCCATTTTTTAGGTGCATTCCGTAAAGTAGAGATTGCTAAAAGTATCTGCTCCATGGCCTTTGGACTGTTACTTACTTCGCGTGGCATCCGCAATTCTAAAAAGGCCCATTTCAAACCCCGCTTATATTCTTCTTGGCGCACCGCACGCATGATCTCCGAAAATAAAAACCATAAAGGAAACGCCAGCCAAAATGGCGCAGTTAATTTAATAAATCCCCAAAGTAGTAATTCAAAATCTTTTACCGCAAAAAAAGGAACCGCCGTAGAGGCTCCAATAAAAAGCAAAATAAACCAAGACTCTTCCTTGCGGAAAAACTCAATAAATAAATCTGCTAATCCACCTACAATATCCTTAATCATTTTTTTAACCGAAGAGACACCTTACTTGGTGCCTCTTCATTATATACCAGCCAATTACACAGAGCTTAAGCCTCTTTTACCGAATACCGACCGTCATTCAATTTACGGAAATAATTTTTATTTTGTAAACCTAACATAATGGTGTTCTGCTTTAAGAAGCGCTGTTGATTAACCAAACGAACCACCTCGTCGGCACCCATCGGTCCTTTCTTCTTTAATAATTTAGTTATAACCTCTCGTACCGTACCCGGCTCATAACCCTGCTCACTCAAACCATAAATGCCTCGTCCTACCAATACAAACTTCTCTGCACCCTTAATTAATTCATTATGCACAGTCTGAATGTGAGCTCCCTTGCGCTCTGGGTGTAATTTACCAATTGCATTAGCAATTTCTTCAAAGTGCATAGGCTTGGCATTCTTTTTCAAAACCAAGTAAGCCTTATCTCGAATTGTTTTTGGTCTAATCTCCGGCCATTCCGACAAACCAAAATCTCCAAACATATTTACTCCAAAAAATTTGGCAATATTAAGTTCACGCTTAGATTCCAAATCTGGAAATTCCTTACGATAAGATTTATCACTTAAAATCTTTTCTTTTTTAGAAGATTTAAAGTGCTGATGAACTTTTTTACTAAAATCTAAAAACTTTCTCTTAGCAGCTTCATCGGTATACCAAAACGCATGATAATCATCCGTTTCTTTTTGATACTGTGGCATGCCCGCCGCTAAAAATATAAAGGCAAGTTTGCGATCCAAATTTTTAGCTGATTCTTTATTTAAAAACTTATCAGCTACTTCTGCTAAAAACTCATCATCTTTTACTACACCACCCAAAGAAGCTAAATAGCTTTCGGCGGAGCGTAATAAGGTTTCCGCCTCTTTTTGAATCGGGGCCGAAAGTTTTTTAAGTAAATAATCACCAATTTGGCGAACTCGTTCTCGAGTTACACCTAATTCATTTCCAATTTCTTGCAAAGTAGCTTTTTCTCCACTTTTTAAACCAAAACGAGCCGTAACAACTTTGCGTTGTTTCGGGTTGAATTCGGCAAACCATTTTTCTAATAATTGGTCGATCGTCATGATTTATCTTCTTGGGGATTGTACCATATCCAAGAAATAGAGTCAATAGTGCTAACGAGAGGCGTTTTTACCCCACAAATAAAGGAGCGGAGAGGCCACAAAAATGGAGGAATAAGTACCAAAAACCGTACCCACTAAGATGGTTAAAGTGAAGTAAAACATAGATTCTGGACCCCAAACTAAGAGGGCGACCAACACCAATACCAAAGTCAAAGAAGTGTTGATAGAGCGCACAAAAGTCTCTCTCACGCTTCGGTTTACAATACCTGCTAAATCCCCAGTTTCTCCTCGTACCAAGTGTTCTCGGATACGATCAAAAACCACAATCGTATCGTGTACCGAAAAACCCATTACGACGAGTAGTGCCACGATGGAATTAGTATCCATTTCTATCCCCATAAACTTACCAAGAACCGCCAGCATACCCGCTGGGATTATTACATCGTGAGCTAAAGTCACTAAAGTGATCAAGCCATATTTCCAAGAAGTAACTGGCTTGGACGCCTTACGGAAAGAGAAGGCAATATATAAAGAAATCGCGAGCAATACCAAAATCATAGCGGTAATTGCCCTACTTCTTAACTCCGCTCCAATCGTCGGGCCCACACTAGTAAAACCAACTTCCGTAAACTCTCCAATTTCTTTTAACTTAACCTCATAAGCTCGGTGTTCAGTTTCGGTAGTGGCAGGTAAACGTAAAATTGCCGTGCCATCTCCCAAGTGTCGAACTGTAACCGGTGCATCAATTATTTCCGCTAATTTTTCGGCTGCTTTAATTTCAAATCCCGAAACCTCCGACTTTATAGCCCACTCCGCTCCACCCTGTAAATCAATACCAGGTTTAAAACCAAAGATAGAAACTAAAACTATAGCGATAATTGTTAAGCTTCCAGAAAAGGCCAAAAAGTATTTTTTATAATCTAACAAATTAAAATTGTTCATATTTTTTTAATTATTTATTTTTCATAAAGACCCGGAGCATACTTCGCGTCACCGTAATTGCGGTAAACATACTCATCAACACACCTAAGAGCAAAGTTAAAGCAAAACCCTGTACGAAACCGGAGGTAGAAAAATAAAGCACCAAAGAAGTGATAATAGTAGAAATATTAGAATCCCGAATAGAAGTCCAAGCTCGTTTAAAGCCTTCTTCTAAGGCTTCCGTTTTAGACTTACCCTTTTTAATTTCTTCCTTAGTTCGTTCGAAGACCAAAATATTAGCATCTACCGCCATACCAATAGAAAGCACGAATCCGGCGATACCCGAAAGCGTCATAGTTATAGGCAATAACTTAAACAAGCCCAAGGTTAGAGCCACATAAACCAAGAGAGCTAAAGTGGCGAATATACCCAAAGTTCGGTAATAACCAAGCATAAATACCACAATAAATAAGGTTCCAATTATGCCCGCCCACAAGGCCTTATTTAAGGAATCCGCGCCAAAATCTCCGTCTACCGTTTGTTGATTAACTAACACAATTGGAGCTGGTAGTGCTCCCGCATTAAAGCGCTCTACGATCGACTTAGCTCGATCTAAAGTGAACTGACCAGTAATTACTGCCTTACCCCCTGCGATCTCTCCCTGCACCCGCGGACAGCTATCATTTATATCGTCAGGAATAATCGGACTACCATCTAAAAATAAACAGAGTGCTTTGCCCGCATTTTCTCGAGTTAAATTTTGAAATAAAACTGCTCCCGCATCATTTAAAGAAAAATTTATTTCTGGAGAAAAAGTATTTTCATTTCTTCCCACTTGTGCACTAACCACATACCGGCCATTTAAATCAGTTGGTAAAAAAGCTACCGAGGTACTACTTTCCTCTCGAACTGTACGAAATTCTAAAAATGGAGTTTCGCCAATTTGATCAATCGCTTTTTTTACATCTTTAATACCCGCGAGTTCTACGGTTAATCTTTTTTCTCCACCCGCATCCTGTAAATAAACTCTCGGTTCCGCTACTCCGAACAAATTTACTCGCTTTTCAATTACGTCTCGCAAACCCTCTGCTACCGAAGATTTATCGGTAGAACCAACCTGACTTAAATCAATTTGGTAGGTTAAAACCGTACCACCCGCTAAATCTAACCCTAAATTCCAAGGTCGGAACGAACTTATTTTTTCCCACGCTGGCTGATACGCAAACACCGCAAAAAACACCGTTACTACCGCTACAATTCCTAGAATTATTTTAGGCCTATTCATAGATTATTTTCGGGAGTCAGTGTACACCCGAACGCCCTAACGGGCAAATAAAACCGCCATTATTTTTTACTTATAAATCTCTATAAATCTAAGAGGATCTACCGAAATTCCATTAATTTTTAAAGATAAGTGCAAGTGAGCAGCGGTGGAATAACCAGTGTTACCAAGAGTACCAACCTTCTGCCCTTGATTAACTCTATCCCCCTCCTTTACCGCAATCGAATCCATATGAAGATACAGAGAATATACCCGCTCTCCATGGTCCACTACCACCGTATTTCCATATAGAATTCCTTTATAAGCCGCGGTCACCGTACCAGAAGCAATGGCTAAAATATCTGTGCCTTTCGGCGCCGCGAAATCTGTACCCAAATGACGCACCTCTCCAGATTCCGTAATTCGTTTTTCTCCAAATGGGGCGCTGACTATATATTTAACTTTTAACGGCAAAATAAATCTGGGGTTTGGTGGAGTGCTAGTACTACGTGGCAAAACTAAATCCCGTAAAATTTTATTTTCATCCGCCAAAGCTGGGGCCAAATTCTCCCCCTTCACTGGCGAACTAGGCGGAGTATTAAAAACTAGTCGCGGAAATCTTCCATTCTGCACCCACATAGTTCGCAACATTACCAACTCTCCATTTTTATAAGCAGAAAATTTATAAGCTCCCAACTTCAAAGTATCGGGAATTGGTAAAAACGCTACCCGTTCATTATTTAAATTAAAAAAATTTATTTCTTCTCCCCGAAAAGTGGCTGTATCAAATTCTAATTTTGGATCTAAAATCTTTACCACCACCGTATCTCCTTGGCGCGGCGTTTGAGTAGACACATAAGATCGTGGCGCCGCCTGCGCAGTTTGGGTTATTAATAACAGACCAAATATAAAAATTAACTTCTTCACTCCTCCATTCTACCCCGTCTTCAACTAAACAAAAGCACCCACCCTAAAAATTTCGCATCAAGCGAGCGAAGGCGAAGCGCAGTGGCCAGCCCAGCAGGGAGTGGCCATTACTTTTTTATCCCCTCCAAAAATTCCTGTTTGAATTCGGAGAATCTATCCTCCTTAATAGATAGTCTAATTTTCTCCATTAATTTATTAAAAAAGAAAACATTGTGAGCGGTAGCATAGTAACCAGCCCGCTGGTCTTTCTCTTTAAAAAGTTTATGTAAATCTTTACGACAAATATTATCTCGCTCCAAAATCGGACACACAAAATCCAAATCTAATAAATTAGAATCCTCCGTAAAGCCCGATTTTTTTATATCGATCGGTCCGTGACTAGTCCAAATCCTACCATGACGCGCCTCCCGCGTTGGGATAACACAATCAAAGGTATCAATCCCCCGTTCTACTCCCTCAAATAGATCTTCCGGTTTACCAATACCCAATAAATGAACTGGTTTTTCTTCTGGTAAGAGCGGCATAACCCAATCCAAAACCTTAGGCATTTCATCCCGCGAAAAAGAACCACCTACCGCCAAACATTCAAATGGCATTTTACCAATAACTCGTGCACTCCACTTTCTTAATAATCTATGTGGTCCACCCTGCACTATGCCATACATCATCTGATCCTTACGTCTACGTGCCGTAAGTGATTCTTTTGCCCAACGATGGGTCCGAATCATGGCGCGCCAGTTGTACCAAAATCCGTGGTTCGGCGAAGTACACTCATCAAATGCAAAAATTCCATCCGCCCCCAATTGCTCCTGAATATTTACCGACTTTTCCGGATTTAAAAATTGTTTTTTGCCGTCCCACTGAAAAGTGGCACCCTTATCTGTAATCTCCACCAAATTTTCACCAGAAATTTTTGGTGTCTGATATTCCATTTTACCCGTGCCATGTTCCCGCCCAAAACCCAAACTAAAAACTTGAAAGCCTCCACTATCGGTAAAAATCACCCCCGAAAAATCTAAAGTTTTTTGTAAACCAGAAAATTCTGAAAGTTTATCTCCCAAGTCCTGCCATAAGTGAAAGGTATTAGAAATAATTATCTGCGTGCCTGTTTCTACTAAATCTTTTGGTTTTAAACAGCGTACCTCTGCGTGCGTACCCACAATTACATAAGCTGGGGTTTCCGCCCGCGCTCCGTTTGGCGCAGTTAAAATTCCTGTGCGAGCACGGGTTTTCTTATCTTTATAAGTTATTTGAAAAGCCATCTATTTAATTGATACCTTAAAATTAAGACTTTAGAAACTCTGGATATATTTCCAACAACGCTAAAATCAAACTTAAAACTAAGGGGCCCAACAAAAACCCAAGGGGGCCAAACACACTCAAACCACCCAACACACTAACCAAAATAAAGAACGGGTGAACCTTCATATATCTTTCTATTAACTTAGGTCGTAAGAAGTTATCAATAGAACCCACCAAAATTGCTCCCCACAAAAAGAGCCCTAAGGCCATCCCGGTCGCACCAGTAGAAAAAAGATAAATAGAGGCTGGTAACCAAATCAATGCCGTACCCACTACTGGCACCAAAGCAGTAATAATTGTGAGTGTCCCCCACAAAGCTGGCTGTGGTAAACCGAAAATCCAAAAACCAATTCCTGCGAGCACTCCCTGAATCAGAGCAATAAATAAGGTTCCTGCCCACACTGATTTAATAGATAGACTTAATTTGGCATATATATTTTTAGTTTCTTGCTCACTAAATGGACTGAGTCCTAAAACACTCTTTTTAAACTGGGCTCCATCTTTTAATAAATAATATAAAGCAAATAAACCAACCAAGGTATTAATACCAAAGGATGCTAAACCCGAAAATAAATCTCCAAAATTACCAATCACCCAACCCGCTCCACTTTGTAAATATTCTCCAAATGCGGAACCAGTATTTTGAAAGGGCGCTAAAGCTGGAAACTTTTCTGCTAAACCCCCGAGTGGTAAACGCACCGAAGTCCAGGCTCCCTGCGCTAAATTATTATAAAACTCCCCCGCCTGAACTATGATTTGAGAAATTATAGCTGCTAGTGGTCCCGCAATTAACAACATGGTTACCACCGTAATAATTAAAGCGCTAACAATTTTATTAGGTATAAATTTTAATAAGTGTCTATAAGTGGGCCGCAAAACTACCGCTAAAGTAATTGCCAATATTAATCCAGTGGCGTAAGGCTGTAACAAAAAGAAACCAAGAACCAAGGCGAAAAATAATAATCCAAAGAAGAAGGTAGTGCGAAAAACCATATGTCTTAATTATAGACTAATTAATCCCGACGGAAATGACTTTC